>CANQEB010000228.1 GCA_947594085.1 uncultured Lachnospiraceae bacterium
TCCACGATCCGGGAGTGCGACCGCATTATCGTGCTCGACCGCGGGCGCATTGTGGAGGACGGGAGCTATGACGAGCTGATCGCGGCGGACGGCTTCTTTGCGAAGCTGGTAGAGCGCCAGCAGCTGGGCACCCCGGACGAGGCGGATGAGACGACTGCGTAATTCTTTTTCTGATTTTTTATCCTAACAAAATGTGCATTGCGGCGTATCAATAATCAGGAAAGCATAGATCACCATGCTCCGTTTTCTCTTTGACTTCATAAACGACAAGTCTAAATAAATAGTTTTAAATAAATATTTTAAACAAAGGGAGGAATCACTATGGATGAGAAACTGGCAAACGCGATGGTAGCAAAACTGAAGGAGGCAAAGTCCGCAGAGGAGCTTATGGCCATTGTCAAAGAGTATGGCGGGGAAGTGACCGAGGAGCAGGCGAAGGCTTTGTCCGAAAAGATGAACGCGCAGGGTGGGCTTGCTGATGACGCGCTGGAGAACATTGCAGGCGGGGTTGACTGGGGCTACGTAGATGAGCAGATAAAGAAGTATGGTCCCGGTATAGTGCCGGCATTGTGTGCGTATTACGATATTCGTATTTGACAGGAGAAAAAAGTCAGCTCAGAACAGAAAAGGAGGGATCATCAATGAGTGAAGAGACAAACAAAAAACTGAATGAGGAGCTTTCGGACGAGAAGGTGGAGAGCGCGGCGGGCGGATCCGGAATGTACACCAAGACCTGTCCGGTCTGCGGAAGGAAATTCGGAACGTACGGAGAGACATATTGCAGCGAAAAATGCAAGCGACAGGGGAAATTCACTGTCGGCCTTTTGCAGCAGAGGCCGTTATAGAACAGAATGCATCTATATCCATTTCGCAAAAGTCAGTTTTGATTACAGGAACGTCAACACTGCCTTGACTGACTTGTGATAAAATTAGAACATAGGAAGATTCTAAAAACCGGCTGACATAGCTTGTTGGTCGATGAATTAAATGATGAGGAAAAGCAGATCATTCCCAAAAGGAGGAACCATCATGGATAAAGCGAAACTGAATGAGATAGCGGAAAAGCTAAAAGCAGTAAAATCTGCAGAGGAGCTGCTTGCCGTTTACCGTGAATATGGCGTAGAAATGACTGAGGAGAAGGCAAGAGCACTGTTTAACGGTACGAACACGGAGGGAGAGCTTGATGACGACGATCTGGAGGGTGTTGCAGGAGGAATAAGCTGGGGAGATATCAAGGATCTGGCAAAGCGGTATGGGCCTGATATCCTGAGGACTTTGATACCGTTTGGTCTGTAAAAAATCAGTTATGTCAGGGGCAGAACCGGAACGGACATAAGAATAACACAAAGCTTGGGAAACGACGCTTGTGCGTTTCAAATAAACAGAATGGAAATGAAAAGGAGATTTGAATCATGCTGCAATCAAGAAGGAAAAGAGGCTACATAGGGAAGAAATTGCTTGCTGTGTTGCTGGGCGCTGCTATGACGGTAGGGAACTGCACCTGCGCTCTTGCAAATGAGACGGTTACTGAGGTCTCTACGGAAAGCATTCAGCTGTCTGACTTGCGCATCGTCAACGGTGAGCAGGTTATTGACCTCAAGGGTGTCAGCCTGGAGATGGATGTCACCGGCACGGATGAGCCGGAGGCTTTGAGCTTGCATGTGAATATGAATGATGAGAAGGTTGCCGAGGTGGGCTTCACCGGCACAGATAAGCTTGCGGTTTTGCATATTGAGAGCCCGTCTTTGGGTGTCAAGGATTATGTGATTGATACATCGACTGTTTTGTCCCGTTATATGGATGAGGGTATCCAGGCGCTCATTGGGATGCTTCAGGACGTCGACACGAAGGAGCTTGCGGATGGCATCTTGGAGGGCATAAACGCGATCGACAAAATGCCGATTGTGCCGGAGACAGAGGCGAGTACGGAAGAGCCGGAGACAGAGCTGGCTGTCATGGGAGAGGAGATGCCGGAGGTCACCATAGAGGGCGATATCGCCGCTGTGCTTGAGGAGTGCATTACCGGCCCAGAGACCGTTGAGCTGGGTGGAACGCAGACCGGCATAAACGGTGAGAAGATCAGCATTGCAGAGGGTACTTATAACAAGACAGAGTTCAACTTTGGCATGGACACACTCTGCAAGATTCTGGATATGGTTTACGTGGACGGCGAGCCGGCAGACGCGAGCGATGCGATACGTGCGGAGGTTGCCGACCTTCAGATTTCCGGGAGCGTCACAAAAGGCGAGACGGATGACCTGAACAGACTGGCTGATGTCTATGTGAAACTTGATGACGGCAAAGGGGATGTCGGCGATGTGCACATGGCTGCGAACAGGGGCCTTAGCGAGGATGGCCAGACCATCGACATTGCTCTCGTCTTGAATGACAAAGAACAGTCATATGGCCTGAGCGTGAGCGCTGCAGAGGGCGTGCATAAGGGCGGCGCTTTTACTCTGGATTCCGTTGATATGGAGAACGCGATCAGCTTGACCGATATGGAGGAAGAGAAGGCGGCCGAAGAGCTTAGCAATGCATTCAGCATATTTGGTATCGATGTGGCGGGTATAGCATTTGCTCCGCTGGTGTTAGCGCTGATGACAGATATGGACATGATTGAGGCGACTACGGAGGCTGTAGCTGCGGAGTAAGTTCTGCCTCTTTGAGTTTCGGGATGACCGGGGCTTTTCTAAAGGAGCAATGACGATAAAATAAAAAACAGACGCGGACCGCATGCAGGAAGGACGTTTGATAGGAGCACTATTTTGGCGATATCAAATGGCGGAGTATGGCTGCGGTCCGATTTCTTCTTTTTGTATCATGCATTCTTTATAAAGTTTACAATTAGATAGAATAATAGATTAAATGCAAAAGGGCAGGGAGGTATCACATGAGAAAATTATTTGCTGTTTTGGCATTGCCGCTTGCGCTTCTCACTCTTCAGACGTTTGCGATGGCTGCGGAGGGTACGGAGGGTGCGGCTGCAGGGAGCGACGCACAGACGGTCACGGTGCTTTACACCAACGACGTACACACCTATATTGACGGGGATCTTAGCTATTCGCTCGCTGCGCGTTACCGTGATACGCTTGACAATGCGCTACTTGTGGATGCCGGGGATCATATTCAAGGCACAGCTTACGGCTCCATGGACAAGGGCGCGTCGATCGTCGATCTGATGAATGCTGCAAAATACGACGCTGCGACCCTCGGGAATCATGAATTTGACTATGGCATGGAGGGTGCGCTTGCCACGATCGAGAAGGCAGAGTATCCTTACCTCTCCTGCAATTTCTATCATGAGGAGAACGGCGAGAGAGGCGAGAACGTGCTGGATGCCTACAAAGTGTTTGATATCGGCGGACAGAAGATCGCCTTTATCGGCATCACTACGCCGGAATCCTTCACCAAGTCGACGCCGGCTTATTTTCAGGATGAAGACGGCAATTACATTTATGGCATCGCGGGCGGGAATGACGGAAGCGATCTGTATGACACGGTGCAGGAGGCGATCGATGAGGCATCTCAGGAAGCGGATATCGTCATTGGACTCGGGCATCTGGGCGTAGATCCATCTTCTATTCCGTGGACGTCCGAGGAAGTCATCGCGAACACGACGGGCTTTGACGCGTTCATCGACGGACATTCGCACACGACGCTTCCGATGGAGGTGGTGCTGGATGCGGAGGAGAACGAGGTTGTCTTGACGCAGACCGGTTGCTATTTCGGAGCACTTGGACAGATGACGATTTCTCCGGAGGGAGAGATCACGACCGAGCTTCTGGAAGCGGACAATGTGAAGGCAAGACTCTATGACAGCTATATGGCGCAGGCGGCTGCGGGCGAGTCCATGGAAGCTGCCGTTGCGGATGAGACGGCGGACACGGTCGCGGAGGTTGAGAGCGCATGGATCACGCAGGTGAGTGACGAGCTGGGACAGGTGATCGGCACCGTCGATGATGTGCTTGACAACTTCGACGCGGACGGCAATCGTCTGGTGCGCAGGCAGGAGACAAATTCCGGCGATTTTGCGGCAGATGCGCTGTATTACTTGTTTGACAAGACAAACGTGGTGGATGGCTACCCGGTGGACGTCGCGGTCATGAATGGCGGCGGCATCCGCAACGAGGCGATCACTGGTGATATCAGCTACCTCACCTGCAAGAACATGCACCCATTCGGCA
>CANQEB010000229.1 GCA_947594085.1 uncultured Lachnospiraceae bacterium
AGCTTAGTACCGCTGCGTTGCCGAATCGAGTGAGAACGTGTTTGCCGTGGTATCGACAATTCCCATCGGGCGTTCGGCTTGTTAATGTACGTTAAACACGAAATAAATTACATGTAAGTATAGCATAGTTTGGCGGAAATGAGAATAAGCATTTTGCGGGGCTGTCCCGGCGGCAATTCGTGTGGATGTTGTAGATAATGTGGATAAGAAGTTGACAATAATGGAGGGCAAAAGCGAAACGTGAAGAATTGACAGGAATTTTGTCGAAAAATTATGTCAACGCAGTTGTCCACAGAAAAAAGGAGAGATTTAAACGGACGAATTGTGCATAAACCTGTGGATAATGTGGAAAACACCGAAAACCTTGCACGGAGGCAGAGGCTTTCGGTGTGGATAAATTTGTTTATAAAAAATTTGATTATGCTCAAAAAGACAAGGCGTCCAACATGCCTGTGGCATATATAGTCGGATTTATCGTATCCCCAGCAGCTTCTCGCCGATCTTCACGACGTCGCCGGCGCCCATTGTGATCAGAAGGTCGCCGGATTCGCAATGCTCCAGCAGGAAGGTCTCGATCTCGTCGAAGGTCGGGAAGTACCAGGCATCCTTGCCTGTGTCACAGAGCTTCTGTCGCAGGAGATCCGAGCTGATGCCGAGTGTGTCTGTCTCTCGCGCGGCGTAGATGTCGGCGAGCACGACTTTGTCGGCGATGGATAGCGCCTTTACGAAATCGTCCATCAGGGCTTTTGTGCGAGTATAGGTGTGCGGTTGGAACACACACCATACCTGCCGATATGGAAGCTTCTTCGCAGCTTCGAGTGTGACGCGAATCTCGGTCGGGTGATGTGCGTAGTCGTCGATGATTGTTACGCCGCCGATCTCTCCCTTTTTCTGGAAGCGCCGGTCCGTCCCTTTGAACTCGGAAAGCCCGGCTGCCATCGTATCGGCGGGAAGTTCGAGCAGGAAGCCCGCCGCGAGTGCGGCGCACGCATTGGAGACGTTGTGTCTGCCCGGGACGGAGAGGGTAAAGTGTCCGAGGATATCTTCGCCCTTCTGCAGATCAAAGCTGCCAAATCCCAGTTCGTTGTAGGAGAGGTTGACCGCATGATAGTCGCCGCAGTCGACGCCGTAGGTGACGACGCGGCAGCCAAGGCCGTCCGTGAGTTCGGTAAGCCGCGGGATTTCCGCGTTGATGACCAGCGCGCCGTCTGCCGGGATCTGCGCGGCAAAGCGCCGGAAGGAGTGACGAATATCGTCGAGATCCTTGAAAAAGTCCAGATGGTCAGCATCGATATTCAGAATAATTCCCAGGGTCGGGGATAGGCTCAGAAAGCTGTTCGTATACTCGCAGGCTTCCGTCAGGAAATAGTTCGAGGCACCGACGCGGACATTGCCGCCGATGGACGGAAGAATGCCACCGACCGAGATTGTCGGGTCCAGATCGCAGCGCATCATAATGTGCGAGAGCATGGAGGTTGTCGTTGTCTTTCCGTGGGTGCCGGATACGGCGATGGAAGAGCTGTAATTGTTCATGAGCTGGCCTAGCAGCTCAGCCCTTGTCAGCATGGGAATTTCTTTTGCCTTTGCCGCCAGATATTCCGGATTATCCGGATGGATTGCGGCCGTGTACACGACCACGTCGATGTCGTCATGGATGTTGCCGGCACTCTGCGGATAAGAGATGGAAGCTCCGAGTCCGCACAGCCAGACAGTCAACGGGCTCTCATGGGAGTCGGAACCGCTCACGGAAAAGCCGCGCTTCAGAAGCACGGCCGCCAGCCCGCTCATGCTGATGCCTCCGATCCCGATAAAATGTACATGCACTGGCCTGTCATAATCTATCTGATACATTTGAAAATCTCCTTTATCTGATTAATATGTACGTCCACAGCCCCACCGCTCAGGCAGACGGCCCGGCTGTAACTTATGTAATCCCTCCGCGAATTCTTCTGCGGCGATCCGGTCTGTGAAGCTTCCTGCTCTGCCCGGACGGAATCGCCGCGTCTTTTCACCTACTACAGTATACGCTCTTCGCCGAAAAATTCCAACACTTTTTGTAAACCGAGCTGTTTCGTCCGGGCGCCGCCGAACTGTGAGACAATAATCAAAATTGTCTCAATTTCCTCAAAAATCTGTCGAGAAAGGTCGGGAAACAGTGATAATTAACAAAAATTATCGAATAGACACATCAAATTAATCAAATTATAATGATACAAGATGTAGGACAACGAACATATATGTGGTATTTATAATAAAAAAACATGAAAAATAAAAGAAATAATTGTAAAAAATGTTCACTAATTGGAAAAGCTGTGCTATAATGATTAAAATTAATACAGCAAGAGGTGATAACAGGTGATTAAAAAAGAAATGATAGCCATGCTTCTGGCAGGCGGGCAGGGGAGCCGTCTTGGCGTGCTTACGTCAAAGGTGGCCAAGCCGGCGGTTGCATTCGGCGGGAAATATCGTATCATCGACTTTCCGCTGAGCAACTGTATCAACTCCGGTATTGACACGGTCGGCGTCCTGACCCAGTATCAGCCGCTGCGTTTGAACACGCACATCGGCATTGGCATCCCGTGGGATCTGGACCGCAATGTGGGCGGCGTGACAGTGCTTCCGCCGTACGAGAAAGTAGGCAAGACCGAGTGGTACACGGGCACGGCCAATGCGATCTACCAGAATCTGGCTTACATGGAGTCCTACAATCCGGATTATGTGCTGATTCTTTCCGGCGACCATATCTACAAGATGGATTATGAAGTGATGTTGGATTTCCACAAGGCGCACAACGCCGATGTCAGTATCGCTGTGATGCCTGTACCGCAGGAGGAAGCGAGCCGCTTCGGCATCGTGGTCACGGACGAGAACGGCAAGATCACGGAGTTCCAGGAGAAGCCAAAGGAGCCGAAGAGCAATCTGGCTTCCATGGGCATCTACATCTTCTCGTGGCCGGCGCTGAAGGAAGCGCTGATCACGCTCTCTGAGCAGAGCAATTGTGACTTCGGAAAGCATGTTATTCCGTACTGCCATGAGAAGGGCGAGACGCTTGTCGCGTATGAGTACAACGGCTACTGGAAGGACGTCGGGACGCTCGGCTCCTACTGGGAGGCGAACATGGAGCTCATCGACATCATTCCGGAGTTCAATCTCTACGAGGAGTTCTGGAAGATCTACACGACGAACGATATCCTTCCGCCTCAGTTTGTCTCCGCGGAGTCTGTGATTGAGCGCAGTCTGATTGGCGACGGTTCGGAGATTTACGGCCAGGTGTACAATTCCATCATCGGCTGCGGCGTCGTCGTTGAGAAGGGCGCGGTTGTGCGTGATTCGATCATCATGCAGAATGCGGTGATCGGAGAGGGAGCAGTCGTGGAGAAAGGTATCATCGCAGAGAATGCGGTGATCGGCAAGGGCGCGCAGATTGGTATCGGCGAGGAGCTTCCGAACAAGGTGAAGCCTTCGGTCTATGCGTTCGGCCTGGCAGTCATCGGGGAGAATGCGGTGATCCCGGAGGGCGTCAGAATAGGAAAGAATACCGCTGTCACAGGCGTCACCGTGCCGGAGGATTATCCGAATGGAGTCCTGGAAAGCGGGGAAACATTAGATAAGGCAGGTGATGTCCAATGAGAGCAGTAGGTATGATTTTGGCCGGGGGCAACAGCTTTCGGATGAGGGAATTGACAAATAAGAGAGCGATCGCGGCAATGCCGATCGCAGGCAGCTTCCGGAGCATCGACTTTGCGCTGAGCAGCATGTCGAACTCGAACATTCAGAAGGTTGCGGTGCTGACGCAGTACAATTCCAGGTCGCTCAACCAGCACTTAAGCTCCTCCAAATGGTGGGATTTCGGCAGAAAGCAGGGTGGCCTCTTCGTGTTCCCGCCGATGGTGACCTCGGACAATGATTTCTGGTATAGAGGCACGGCCGACGCGATCCACCAGAATCTCGATTTCCTGAAGGAGTGCCACGAGCCGTATGTGGTGATCGCCTCGGGCGACGGCATCTACAAGCTGGATTACGCGAAAGTGCTTGAGTACCACATTGCGAAGAAGGCGGACATCACGGTCGTGTGCAAGGATGTGCCGGCGTCCGAGGATGTCACGAGGTTCGGTATCCTGCAGATGAACGAGGAGAGCCGGATCACCCAGTTCGACGAGAAG
>CANQEB010000230.1 GCA_947594085.1 uncultured Lachnospiraceae bacterium
CACGAAGGGGGCGTTCTGCGCCACCATGAGTTTCATGCCGTTCGTGCCGAAGCGCGGTATTGGGCAGGCCTCCGTCAGCCGCGTGCAGGAGTATGCGATCGAACACGGAAAGAGCTTCTATGAGGCGCTGAGGAATGCGGACAAAATTCCGGGTGTCGGGCGGACAGGCCTTAAAATGCGTGGTTTTGTGGAGCAAATCCAGACATTCCGCAGCAAGGCGGAATTCTACACGATCAAACAATTGCTCGAGGACGTTTTGGAGGTGACCGGCTACGTGAAGGAGCTCGAGGCGGAAGGCACCGAGGAGGCCGATGAGCGCATCGCCAACATCGATGAGCTGTTGAATAAGGCGGCGGTCTTCGACGAGGAGTTTGGCGGGGACGAAGCACCCGGCAGAGACGGGGAAGACGGGCGGCCGCTCTTGGATATGTTCCTTGAGGAGGTGGCGCTGGTCGCGGACGTTGATGACCTCGAGGAAAACCCGGATCACGTGGTGCTGATGACGCTGCACAGCGCGAAGGGATTGGAGTTTCCGGTTGTCTTTCTGGTCGGTATGGAGGACGGATTGTTCCCAAGCTATCTAAGCATTTCCTCGGAGGATCCGATGGATATTGAGGAGGAGCGTAGGCTTTGCTATGTGGGAATTACAAGGGCGAAGCGTGAGCTGACGTTAACGAGTGCCCGGCAGAGGATGGTGCGCGGCGAGGTCCATTACAACAGGGTATCGCGCTTTGTGGAGGATATCCCGGATGGGGTATTGCTTAAGGAAGAACCTCTCAAGGAGATGAGGCAGTCGGAGCGTCCGGCGAGAGCGCAGAATCAAACGGCGTATCAGCAGGCGCGCGAGGCGTTTCGGGCGAAAGTGTTCGTGCCGCAGCAGTTTCAGGTGAAGAAGGCGCAGGGGTTGGATTACGGGATCGGCGACCGCGTACGACACGTCAAGTTTGGCGACGGAACGGTGAAGGCCATCGTGGAGGGTGGCAGGGATTACGAAGTCACCGTCGAATTTGACCGCGTTGGGCAAAAGAAAATGTTCGCGTCATTTGCAAAACTGGTGAAGATATAAGCTGATTTTTTTGAAAAATAATATAGTAAAAAGAACAAGGCTGTGATATACTAACAGAGAACAAATGGAAATCCCATAGAAAGGACGTGTGAGAATATGAATAAATTTGACGAGTTTCTGGCGGCACTTCAGAAGAGAGAAGACGAGAAGCGGAAGAACACAGTGCTCTGGGTTCTCGCGGTCATTGGAGCGGTAGCTGCTGTCGCAGGTATCGCATATGCCGTTTATCGCTATTTTGCTCCGGATTACCTCGAGGATTTCGAGGATGATCTTGACGACGACTTTGAGGACTTTTTCGAGGATGACGATTTCCCGGAGATGGACGAGGAGAAGGCGGCCGACAAGGACGAAGCTGTAGGAGAAAAGGCCGACAAGGAGGCAGATTCCGAGGAAGAAGAGAAGTCGGATGAGGAATAATCCGAGTGCGTGAAACAGCAGGGGAAAGATCATCTCTGCGCGATAGGACTACGACGGATTATCAGCATGACAGCGGATCGATTGGAACAACAGAGGGGCTTCGCAAAGTAGGTTCTCATATTTTGCGGGGCTCTTTTTAACGGATGGGGGCATCGTGAATGTCTTTGCCTGACAAAGGCTCCAAAAGATCGCTGTGTGTAATGCAGTAAAAGCTCTGTGGGGAGGGAAAAAACAGTTGACGGATCCTGCAGAACAAAGCTATCTTTGTACTATGTGGCTAAGAGAGGGAAGATATGAAAAAGGGACAGATAGCAGAGGGCGTGATCGAGCGCGTGGATTTTCCGAATAAAGGGATTGTTCGGACGGAAGAGGGAAAGGTTATCGTCAAGAATGCGATGCCGGGCCAAAAGGTTCGCTTTGTGATCAATAAGAAGCACGGGAACCGGGCGGAAGGACGGTTGCTTGAGGTGCTTGCTCCGTCCCCGCTTGAGAAGCGTGCTCCGGCGTGCAGCCTTTTCCCGGACTGCGGCGGCTGTATGTATCAGACCATGTCTTATGAGGATCAGCTTACAATGAAGAGTGCGCAGGTGCGCGCGCTGATTGAGCCGGTGCTTGCAGAGGCGGGGCAGGTGAAATTATCAGAAATGGCGAAACCATCTGCTCTTGCCGGGGCGCTTGCTTCAACAAGGGCTGCAGAGCAAGCACATGTGGAGAGGGCGACGGAGCCAGACTACATTTTCGATGGGATCAAGGGTAGCCCGCAGGAGTTTGCCTATCGCAACAAGATGGAGTTTTCGTTCGGGGACGAATATAAGGGCGGGCCGCTTGTGCTCGGTCTGCACAAGAAGGGCAGTACATATGATGTCCTGCCGGTGACTGACTGTGCGATCGTGCATGAGGATTTCAATCGAATTGTGCAGGCAGTGTTGGAATACTGTCGCGCGCAGGGCTTTTCCTATTATCATAAGATGAACCATCAGGGTTATCTGCGGCATTTGCTGGTGCGCCGCGCGGAGACGACCGGCGAGATTTTGGTCTGCCTTGTCACGACCAGTCAGATGCCACAGAATGCTGGCACAAGCCAAGTGCCGCAGGATACTGCCGTCTCCCGTATGCAGGGAGACCAGGATAAGGCTTTCGACGGGCATACGGCTGGCAGTTGCAAATCACATGATTTCACGCCGCTGGGGGAGGTGCTGAAGAATCTTCCCCTGCAGGGCGAGATCACTGGATTCCTACACATGACGAACGACTCGCCTGCAGACGTCGTGCGAAGCGATGAGAGCCGCCTGATCTTCGGAAGGGATTATTTTTACGAGACGATTCTTGGGCTGACGTTCAAGATCACACCGTTTTCCTTCTTTCAGACGAATTCTCGCGGGGCGGAGGTGCTCTACAGTACGGCGCGAGACTACATCGGGAGTACGAAGGACATGACCGTGTTTGACCTGTACAGCGGGACGGGTACAATCGCCCAGCTCATCGCGCCCGTCGCGCGCAAAGTGATCGGTGTGGAGATTGTGGAGGAGGCCGTCGAGGCCGCCCGTGAGAACGCGGGACGCAACGGTCTTGCGAACTGTGAGTTCATCGCGGGGGATGTATTGAAGGTCATCGATGAGATTTCGGAGCGCCCGGGCTTCATCATCCTTGACCCGCCACGTGACGGCATCCACCCGAAAGCGCTTGCGAAGATCATTGACTACGGCGTGGATCGTCTCGTCTATATCTCCTGCAAGCCGACGAGCCTCGCGCGGGATTTGAAAGTTTTTCTGGAGAACGGGTACCGACTGGAACGGATGACGTGCGTGGATTTATTCTGCGAAACGCAGCATTGCGAGACTTGTGCGTTATTATCACGTGTTGCCTTATAGGTTTGTCATTGTTGTTATAGGCATGGATGAAGATAAATCACTTTGGGAGGGATATAGAATGAGCCGAAAAGTTAAGACTGCTGTAGTAGGTTGCGGCATGATCAGCAACATTTACATCAAAAATCTTAAAAATCTGTTTCACATTATCGATCTGGTGGCGGTAGGCAACCGCACTATGGATTCGGCGGCGGAAAAGGCGAAAGCGTATGGTGTCGATCGGGTGATGACGATTGATGAGATCGCATCGTCGGACGAGATTGAACTTGTGGTGAATCTGACGCCGGCATATACACATTACGACATTATCAAGAAAATGCTGTTGGCCGGAAAGCATGTCTGGACGGAGAAGACCATGACTGTCACGGTAGAGCAGGCACGCGAGCTGGTAGACATTGCCAATAAAAAGAAGCTCTATCTTGGGGTGGCTCCGGACACTGTGCTGGGCGCCGGTTTGCAGACCGCCCGCCGCGCTATTGACACAGATATGATCGGCAAAGTCACCTCCGGGGTCGCCGTCATCAACCGCAATCAGGTGCAGAACTCGGAATATTTCACTTTTCTGCGAGGAGACGGCGGCTCACTTCCGTTTGATGTGGGTGTCTATTACATCGGTGCGCTGCTTGCCTTGCTGGGTCCGGTGGAGGCGATCCGCGCTTTTGGGGCTTTGGCGCCGCTGCACGAACCGGAATTCCTCTATGCCAACGCCGAGGCGGAGCCCTGGCGGATTCCAGGCAGCAATGTGGTCTCCGCATGCTTAAAGTTTGAGTGCGGAGCACTGGTCAGTGTGCTGTTTGACGGCAACACGATCG
>CANQEB010000231.1 GCA_947594085.1 uncultured Lachnospiraceae bacterium
GAGCATCCCGATCGAGCCGGTCACCATGCTCGCCTCGTCGGAAAGGATATCCCCGAACATGTTCTCCGTCAGGATCACGTCGAACTGCTTCGGATCCTTCACAAGCTGCATCGCGCAGTTATCCACGAGCATGTGGGAAAGCTCGACGTCCGGATAGTCCTTCGCGACCTCATCGACGACCGCTCTCCACAGACGTGAGGAATCCAGCACGTTCGCCTTGTCGACGCTGCAGACCTTTCTGCGGCGCTTGCGGGCAATATCGAAGCCCTTGACCGCAATCCGACGAATCTCGTTTTCATTGTAGACCAACGTGTCCTTCGCCCTGCGGACGCCGTTCTCCTCCACGGTCTCGCGCTCTCCGAAGTACAGTCCTCCGGTCAGCTCACGCATGATCATCATATCAAAACCATCGCCGATGATCTCGTCGCGCAGCGGGCAAGCCGCTCTCAGTTCGTCATACAAATACGCCGGGCGCAGGTTTGCGAACAGATTCAGTGACTTACGGATCTTCAGAAGCCCTGCTTCCGGCCGAAGCTGCGGATCCAACTGATACCATGGGGATGTCTTCGCGTCCCCGCCGATGGAGCCCATCAGCACTGCCTTGCTTGCCTTTGCCTCTGCGATCGTCTCATCCGTGAGCGGTACTCCGTGCACATCGATCGATGCACCGCCCATCAAGAGCCTTTTGTATTCCAATTCAAAACCAAATTTCGCCGCGACCGCATCCAGCACCTTACATGCCTCCGCAACAATCTCCGGGCCGATCCCGTCCCCCGGAATCAGCGCAATCCTGTGTTTCATTGTCCTGTTCATCCTTTCCGAATTTTCAGTTCTAAAAAAGCCTTAGCTAATATAATAATGTATTTCTTTTTTTATTTCAACTGTTTAATGATACAAATTCATGCAAAAATGTCCTTGAATCAATCTATTGACACTCGAATTTGCACATATTATATTTAGATGGAAAATATTTATTGCGGAAGGAAAAAGTAATGTACCCAATGTACCATGTGATTGTAAATCCGGCTTCTCGTTCCGGAAAGGGGCTCAAAATCTGGCAGGAACAGATCGAACCAGCTCTGAAAAAAGAAAATTTGTCTTACGATGTACTTTTCTCGAAAGAAAAGGGCGACGTCACCCGGATCGCGGCGGAGCTTTGCCGCCAGGAGGATACATCACGCTCTTTGATCGTCCTCGGCGGCGACGGTACCATGAACGAGGCTGTTCAGGCTCTTCCGCCGGACGGCTCCGTGACGCTTGGCTATATTCCCACCGGCTCAAGCAACGATCTGGCAAGGGATCTTGGCATTCCCCGCGATCCGCTTGCAGCTCTGGATGTAATTCTGCACACTGGAGAGCCGCACCCGATGGATCTCGGACTTCTCTCCTGCGAAGAGGAAGGGGAACGCCGTTTCTGCGTCAGCTGTGGTCTGGGCTACGATGCGGCTGTCTGCGAGGAGGTGCAGCGTTCCCGAATCAAGGCCGTCTTCAATCGAATCGGACTCGGAAAGCTGACCTATCTCGGCATCGCCTTAAAACAACTGTTTTCGACAAAGGCGATATCCGGCAGACTGACTCTGGACGGAGAGGTATCCGTTGACATTGGCACAATATTGTTTGTTGCAGGCATGATCCACCGCTTTGAGGGCGGCGGGTTTATGTTTTGCCCGAAAGCAGACGACTCTGACGGACTGCTTGATCTGTGCGCTGTGGGCGATCTTCCGAAATTGCTCGTGCTGTTTGCCCTGCCGACCGCCTTTCACGGAAAACATTATCGCTTCAAGGGCATCACGCCCTACCGTACCGAGCGGTTTGTTTTGGAGACCGACATGCCTCTCTGGGTGCACACGGACGGCGAGGTAAGCTGCAGATCAAAAAAAATCACGGTATCCTGTCTGCGCCATGCCGTGCAGATCATAAAGCCATGAAAAAAGAGAGCATCATCTTGGTCTGATATGCTCCCCGTCTTCTCTTTCTTATAAGATCACTCCTGACCAGGCTTCTCCACCTCAGCAATCGCAGCCTTGCGCATCGGGATGCGGCAGTTCTTGTTGCTGCCGAACTCGACGATGCAGTCCTCGTCCGTGATATCGATCACAACCCCGTAGAAGCCACTCGTCGTCACAACCGTATCACCAACCTCCATCGAAGATAAAAGCGCCTGCATCCGCTTCTGCTCCTTCTTCTGCGGACGGATTGCAAAAAAGTACATCGCAGCGCCGATCACCACAATATACATGATCATCAGCATCATTCCACCGCCTGCTGAACCTGCAGCCGCCGCGGTATCTCCTGTCATAAGATTAAGCATATTCATGTCCTCCTTTAGTCATATCGGCCATCTCTGGCCGATGCCATTCAATCCCTTATCCTATTCTCCGGCTCACAGCCATCTTTTACCATAATACACAATTCATGTATGTAAATCAAGCTGTTTTTTGAAAAGTTTATCGTCCGAACCGGAACCACGCAAAATCGAAATCAGAACCTGGCAGGAATATAAAGCGCACCGTGCCTTTGCCACAGATTCGCTTAAATGTGAAAGTTTGTTCGCCCTGCCCTTTCTTGAACTCTAACATTCTGCGCTCCTCACAACCGCTACAGGTGAAACTCAGGACGATCGTATTCTTTTCAAGAGGCGTATTGCCACATACAGTGATTTGCCCCGTCCCTTCCTGCCCGAAATCCATCTGTGCGAATTCCACCGTCACATTATTGCCAATGCCGTATATCCGATCCGCCTCTTTCTGAAAATTGTCCCCATAGACCATGTCACATTCCGTAGCGTTGAGCTGCCTGAACGCGTAGTCCTGTTTGAAATAAAAGCCCTTCAAATGGAATTTTTTCTCTGTCACAAAGCTGATGTCCGTCACACCTCTCAACTTTTTGCTCAGATGATATGTTTCCTCCTGGTATACACTCCAGATCGACGGTTTCTGATAAACCAAATCGCCAATCAGTTCCGCGTTGTCCTCGTCCGCCATCCCTTCGTAGACAAGAATGCGGTGCGGCTCATCGTTCAAGGCAAAAATTGGCAGGCATATTTCGTCTGAGCCATGCGGCCCAAAATCAATTCCGTGAAATCCAATCACACCACTTCGATCGGAAGGTGTGGCCACTCCGTGCTCGTTTCCGTTCCCTACATCTCCCCGACTGTAGTCATAAAGTCCTCCCGCGATAAATCCATAAGGATCCCAGAAGGTCTGTCCGATTCCCTCGATCTCAAATTCCAATTGCGAGATAACACGCACTTTGTCTGTTCCGCAGCGCGACATGCAGCGCAGACGGAACGCTCCGTCTCCTTTGGCCGTCACGTGCGCCGTGAGTCCATCCGCTCTCACATCGGCGATTGGCAGTGGAATGCCTTTATCATCCACCACGCGCCAAATCACTTCGTGGTCGGTAGCGTTCGCCGGGCAAAGCACTGCAGTCACCGTCACCTCGCGATTGTCCGCATTCATTTTTCGGCTGCCGCTGCAATTCAGCAAAATATTGCGCACTGGAATATCTTTCCTCTGATTCTGCTTGCTCTCCTCGGGCCCTACGACGCCTCCTTCAGGCAATACTTCTGAACGGTCTATTTGAGTGCAGAAATCTGTGCGCAAGTCCTTGCGCCCGCTCATCTCTGCGAGATATGCCACCGGACTGATCCCCTCTTTTTTCGGCGCTTCCTCTACCGGGATTGTCAAGACAGCATCCGCAAGCCCCTCTGACGACACCGTGATTCGCAGGATGCCAGCCTGCTCACCTGCCTTAAACACTGCAAGCAGCTTTCCGCCGAACAGTCGGCGGCTGCCGCATTTCCAGGATTCTGTGTCTGTACTGTCTCCGTTGTCCGTACCGACAAGCGCCCCTGCTCCCTCTGTGCTCACCGTCACCCGGTTGTTTGCATTTTCCACGGGATAACCCTCTGCATCCTCCATGGAGATTTCAACGAACAACAGGTTCTCCCCATCGGCAGCCATACTCGTTTTGTCCGAATTCAGCACAATCTTTGCCGCATCTCCAAAGGAATGTCGCGTCTGCCGCGCTATTTCGTTTCCGTTCTCGTCGCGAGCCACCGCCGTCAGCTCACCCGGCACATACGGGATCTGCCAGCATCCTACGAGTTCCTGCCCGTGGGCATGGTCAAT
>CANQEB010000232.1 GCA_947594085.1 uncultured Lachnospiraceae bacterium
CCGCTGCACGCCCCAGATCGGGAGCACATTGTCGAACTGTGCCTCAAACGCATAGGCCGCCGCCGAGTTCGTGATCAGACCACCCGAGAGCGCCTTCATTGCGATGAAGCCCATGTCCGCCTCTTTGCACTTTTTGACCAGAGCGATATCCTCGTCGGACGCCAGATAGCAGAACGGGAACTGTAATGTATCGTACAGGCCGCTCTCGATTGCCTCGTTCGCCACCGCGAGGCGGTGATTCGTGATACCGATGTGCCGGATCTTTCCCTGTCGCTTCGCCTCCAGCATACATTCATACAGCCCGCTTCCATCGCCAGGCTTCGGGCAGAATGCCGGATTGTGGAACTGGTAAATGTCCACATAGTCGGTCTTCAGATTCGCAAGCGTCGTCTCCAGATCCTTCCAGAAGCCCTCCGGATCGGTCGAACCGGTCTTCGTAGATATGTATACTTTCTCCCGCACATCTGAAAGCGCCAGGCCCAGCTTGTGCTCGCTGTCCGAATACCAGCGCGCCGTGTCGAAAAAATTGATACCGCGCTCGTACGCCGTGCGCAGGATCTTCACCGCATCTTCATCGCTGACCCGCTGGATCGGCAGCGCGCCGAATCCGTTCTTGTTTACTACGATTTCTGTCCTGCCAAGTCTCACCGTATCCATACTCTTCTCTCCTTTACTCATTGTTTTTATATTTCTCTGCATGTTTATTGTACTTCCTGTTCTATCGTCCGCTTTCTGTTCATTGTCCATTCGCAAATATTATATTCTCTAATTTTATGCCCGTCAACGTGTCTTGTGTGCGACATTATAGAAAACTTTAGCCTATCAAAATCATTCATTTCTGTACTTTTTAAAAAAAATGTGATACCATCGGGTTGTTCAAATGAACAGGCAACTTCAGACTGACACTTTGTTCCCGCCAATGTGGGACAAAATGTCCCATATTCATATTGCAACGGGGATATTGATATGCGGCTAAGCAAAACTCAACACAAAATTTATGATGTCACCATGAGTATTCTGGCCCTTGTCGCTGTACTTCTCGTCCTTGTCGATCTCTCGGAAGGACTGAATACCTGGCAGCGCCAGTTAGATTGGGTAATTCTGACTATCTTTTCCATAGATTACGTAATAAGATTTATCTTTGCGCCCAAGAAAAGTACCTTTGTCAAGTCAAACATCTGTGATCTGATTGCAATCATACCGTTTTATACGGTATTCCGCATGTTTAAGATTGCAGCTCTCGCCAGATTCAGCATCTACGCCAAGCTGCCAAGAGCTTTTGCATTCTTATATCGTCCGCTCCGCAAGGCACAGCGCTTCTTCAACACAAACGGTTTCAAGTACGTCGTGTTTATCACAACTGTGATGATTGCGGTAGGCGGAGTCCTGATTCACTTTGCTGAAGGGATGAGCTACAGCGACGGCATCTGGTGGGCATTCGTCACCACCACCACGGTAGGGTACGGCGATATCTCTCCAACTACCTTTTATGGAAGAGTCATCGCCATGGTTTTGATGCTCCTTGGAATTGGATTACTTGGTACAATCACCAGTACACTGACTTCCTATTTCTTAAAGACAGGCCACGGAAGTGTGCGAAATGATACCCTCGAGTCAATCAAGACACAGCTCGACCACTTCGACGAGCTCAGCACGCAGGATGTAAAAGATATCTGCAACATTCTGAATGCGCTGAAAAAGCAAGAAAATTCCAAGGACTGATCTCTCCTGGCTCAGCCGACGGACTCCTGCCCGAAGGTCTCGGATGACATCTCGTCCACGTACTGCTTCATGTACAGGCGATAATACGCCCCGCGCTTCTCCATCAGCTCGCGGTGCGTGCCGCGCTCGATGATCTTCCCATCGTCCACCATCAGAATCACGTCTGCCTGTCGAATCGTGGACAGTCGGTGCGCGATCACGAACGACGTGCGCCCTTTGAGCAGCAGGTTCGTTGCGTTCTGAATCTTCTTCTCCGTCACCGTGTCGATCGAGGAGGTCGCCTCATCGAGTACGAAGATCCTCGGGTCAGCCAGAATCGCACGTGCGAAGGAGATCAGCTGCTTCTCACCGGTCGAGAGCAGATCACCGCCCTCTCCCACCTGGCTGTCGTAGCCGTCTCCCATGCGCTCCGGGATGCTCTCCGCCGACACAGCCTTCATCGCTGCCTCCATCTCCTCGAGTGTCGCGTCCGGCTTTGCGTAGCGCAGATTCTCCGCGATGCTCCCCGAGAACAGATGCGGCGTCTGGATCACATAACCGATGTTGCTGTGCAGCCAGAGCTGCGAGCGCTCCCGCGCGTCCTTCCCGTCGATCAGGATCCGTCCCTCCGTCGGTTCGAAGAAGCGGCACAGCAGGTTCACCAGCGTCGATTTGCCCGCGCCGGTCTCACCCACGATCGCCACGTTCGTCCCCTGCGGCACCTTCAAATTGAAATGCTCGAAGATCATCTCCTCGCCGTCCGGGTAGTGGAAGCTCACATCCTCGAATTCAATATCGCCGTACAGCGGCTCCCAGTTTTCCCTCTTCGGCTCGAACGCGTCCCCGTATTTCTCCACGACCTCCGGGCGGTCCGCCACCTCGGAGGCCGTCTCTGTCAGCTTCGTATAGCGCTCGATGTTCACCTGCACCGAGACCAAATCGGACAGCGCTCGAATGATCCACTGAATCGGATCCATCATCCCCAATGCGTAGGACATGAAGACCGAGAGCGTCCCGATCTCCATCACGCCCTTCAGGGAGATCACGCCTCCCTGCCAGAGCACAAGCGCCAGCGCGCACGAGGCCGAGAACGAGATCATCGAGAGGAAGAGCGCCCGGAAATGCATCGTGCGGATTGAGACCGTCCGCATCTCCTCCGTCGTCCGCTCGAAATCCTGCTGCATCTTATCCTCGATCACAAGCGTCTTGATCGTCCGCGCCCCGGTGATCCCTTCATTATAGTTTCCGGTGATCTGCCCGTTGATCTCGCGGATCTTCCGATTCAATACAACTAATTTTTTCTGAAAATAAACCGCGCCAACCACAGTCACCGGCACCAGCACCAGCACAAAAATTGCTAAGCGCCAGTTCAGCACGAACATCATCACCACGATTCCGAGCAGATAGCTGAGGTTCCAAACGCCATCCATCAATCCCCAGGCGATCCAGCCGCCGATGCGCCCCGTATCGCTCATCACGCGTGCGTGAATGTAGCCCACCGAGTTCTGATTGTAATAGGAGAACGACAGCGTCTGCAGATGATCGAAACTCTTCTGCTTCATATCGCGCCCCACGTACATCTCGATCTGGCAGGTCTGATAGGTGGAGATCGTGTTTGCGGCCACCTCAAGGAGAATCACGCCGATGTACGCCGCGATGAACGCGCCGATTCCCGAGAGCGTCCCCTTCGCGACAAACACGTCGAGCGCGTAGCTCTGGAACAGCGGCACGACAATGTCCAACACGCTCCCGAAAATGCCGAGCACAACCATGCTGACCATGATCCCGGCATACGGCTTGAGGAACGGGGCCAGCTTCGGCAGCCCAAACCAAGGCAGACGCACGTACGCCTGCTGCTCACGTTCTTCGTTCATACTCCGGCACCTCCTTTCCGCTCCCCGTCGGCCGGAGCTTCTGCCCGTTCATCCGACGTAGCCTGATTTGCAGCTCCAGCAGTCTCTGTTGCTCCCACCTTTCCTGCATCCATTGTAGCTTCCGCATCATCTATACCTGTGTCCGCTGTATCTTCCGCGCCCTCCGGGCTCTGGATCTCATAGATCTCACGGTACAAGCCCTCCTGCGCGATCAACTCGCGGTGCGTGCCCTGCTGCGCGATGCGCCCCCTCTCCAGCACAATGATCTGATCCGCATCCATCAGCGTGGAGATGCGGTGCGAGATCAGAATCACCGTCGCGTGTCCCATGTACTGCTTCAGGGCATTCCTTATCTTCTCATCCGTCTCCGTGTCCACCGCAGACAGAGAGTCGTCAAACACCATGACCGGCGTGTTCTGCACGAGCATCCGCGCGATCGCGGTCCTCTGCTTCTGTCCGCCCGAGAGACTTTTACGATATACATATCCTGTACACTCTGCATGGAAATGAAT
>CANQEB010000233.1 GCA_947594085.1 uncultured Lachnospiraceae bacterium
GCAGATCCCCATCGTGCGTGAGCTTGGAGATGGGATTGTCAGCGGTCACATGCGGCCGGTCGGACGGCTCATAGGAGACAGAGCGGCCGTTGCGGTAGAAGGAGGCCAAGCGGAGCGTCTCCGGACATGTCCAGCTGCTCCTGCCATCGTAGGCGATCGGCGGGTCGAGCAGGAAGAGATAAGATGCCTTCGTGCGCAGTTCCCGGATCCGCTCCATAATCTGGAGACAGAATTCCTTTTCATCATCCATGTAATTGTTCAGCTCTCGCGCAATGATCGGGATAAACCACGATTTGCGCTGGAAGTTTGTGAATTCATCCTTCATGTCCGAAATCGTCAGGGTCAGCCTGTGAACCTCCTGTGCGAGATCTGTCGCGTGGATTTTCCCGGGCTCCTCCGTGGGCGGACAGCCGCAGGATTCCCGCTGAACAAACGAGACGGGAATACGGCGGGAAACGATATTGTCATGCTGCAGGACACGCAGCATATCCTGGATCGCTGTGCGGGACATGGCGATTCCGTCCTGCGCGACCGTAGTAAGCGGCGGATTCATGCTCACGGCGATGTCAGAATCGTCAAAACCGGTGATGAGGATATCTTTTCCGACAACGAGACCGCGTTTTTTACAGACTTTGTAGCCTGCGACCGCCATATCGTCGTTCGCGAACACGATCGCTTGGGCGTCAGGGTTATCGTCGAGCAGCTTTTCCACCTCGTCGTTTACAAATTCGGAAAAATTCCCTGTGCCGATCATTTTCGGAGTGACGGGCAGAGAATATTTGGCCATCGTGTCCAGATAGGCATGTTTGCGTTCGATCGAGTCCGTGTTTTTTTCCGGTCCGGTCATAAAGAGAATGTGCTCACAGTGGTGTTTCTCGATCAAATGCTCGACTATCATGGAAACCCCCTGATAATTGTCTGAGATCAGAGAATAGCATCCCGGGAGATTAGCCACGGCTGACATAAAGATGATAGGGACGTGACGAAACTTTTCTGCAAATTCCTCGACAGTGATATCTCCCATATACCGATCAAACGTCCCGTAGCTGATGATCAGACCGTCGAGCCCGCTGATCAAAGCATAGTCGTAGATAGTATTGAACTGATAATCATAGGTATTCTGCTTGTATTCGTCCAGCAGAATGTCTTGAAAGTAACCTTTCGTCTGTGTGCCAAGAAAAAGGCAGATATTTACGTTAAACTCGTCGCCAGCTGCGATCGCGCCGCTGATGATCTGCTTTGGGAAAGTGCCGTGCATACCACCGACCATGACGCCGATCGTGTATCTTTTTTTTGTGCTCATATTATCATAATCCTCATATATAGATTAATTGAAAATCAAAAGCATAAAATTTGTACATATTATACAATTGTACACGAGATATTGCAAGCGCTTTTCCAAATATGCACATGAATAGGCTGCGGTACTGATACTGAAATGGTACAACTATCATTTGTTGAGTTCTGACATATTCTGATATTGAAGATTGATTTTCTCAAGAAAGGAGTTTTTATGTCAGAGATACAAAGCCTTGACTGCGGCTGCACCAATATGGAAAACGGCCGTGTCAACGAAATCTATTATCATTTGACGGAGGCTCAGGCGCCGATGGCAATGGCCTATGTGCCATATCAGCAGTGGGAATCGACGTATGATCTGTGTACAGCGATCCAGGCAGGCACAGTTTTCCCGAGCCTTCACAAACCATTCTGTGGGAAGGGAGGCGGCTGTCGATGAGCAACAATCGTAACCCATATATGAACCAAAATATGTCCACGGGCGCACGCAATATGAATGTGCGTGTCAGCTGTGGCTATCCGAATTCTGCCCCGATACAGCGCTCCGCACAGAACGACTGCGGTTGCGCGGGCAATACAGGTACGACGCAGCAAAACAATTATGCACAGCGCTTGGCGCAGGGTGACTGTGGCTGCGCAGGCAATAGCGGATATGCACGCGTCGCAGATATGCCGACCGGCGACAGGATGAGCCTGCTTGCTTATATCGACCAGGTGAGCTTTGCGGCTTACGAAGCAGCGCTCTATCTTGATACGCATCCGGACTGCCAGAATGGGCTGCAGTATTTCCGCGAGCACAACGAGAAGCGGAATTTAGCATTGAAGGAGTACGCGAAGCTCTATGGTCCGCTGACACTTGAGCATGCTGACGAGAGCTGCGAAGCGTACTGGCAGTGGGTGAATCAACCGTGGCCGTGGGAAGGAGGAAATTGCTAGCTTATGTGGTATTATGAAAAAAGACTTGAATATCCGATCAATATTACGACGTCAAACGCGAAACTGGCACAGTTCATCGCTAGTCAGTACGGCGGCCCAGACGGAGAGATCTCGGCATCCATGCGCTATTTATCGCAGCGTTTCTCCATGAAGGACAGAAAGGTTGCCGGCCTGCTCACCGACATCGGCACCGAGGAACTCGCCCATCTGGAGATGGTCAGCACGATCATCCATCAGCTCACCAAGGGCCTGTCGATGGAGGAGATCGAGAAGTCCGGGCTCGGCCCGTACTATATCGACCACACGGTCGGCGTATGGCCGCAGGCTGCAGGTGGTATCCCGTTCAATGCCTGCGAGTTTCAGGTGAAGGGCGATCCGGTCACTGACCTGCACGAGGATCTAGCGGCGGAGCAGAAAGCCCGCTCGACCTACGACAACATCCTCCGTGTTGTGAACAACACGCCGGAGGTCGCCGACCCGATCCGTTTTCTGCGCGCGAGAGAGGTTGTACATTTTCAGAGATTTGGAGAGGCCTTGCGCAATGTCCAGGAAGGGCTCGACGCGAAGAACTTCTATGCGTTCAGTCCGGGCTTCGACGCTCCGGTGACCTGCCCGCCGAACGCGAAGTAGGGCTGAGCTTTCCCGCGGATGATTCTGTCTGGCGGATTGCCAGCGGAGTGATTTTTGGGATAGAGGAGGGATATACTGCTTTTACCGGCAGTGTATCCCTTGCGGTTTCTTCTCTGAGAATTTTAGAATAGAAAAGAATACAACTATCGCATCCATCATCTAGCATGTGTGGAGGCACTATCGGGCAATTTAGAAACAAGGATATTCTCGATCTCGTCAAACGAGAGGATCACGACAGGAAGCGGATTCGATAGACGAGAAGTTATGTTTTTACTGGAAAAAAGGAAAAAGGTATGATATACTACGTTGGGGTAAAAAGTAAATTAGCATGAATTGATGTACAATAAGGGTTTGTAAGAGAAAGAACGGAAGGGATATTATGGCATCGAGAGTTGACAGTCAGATAAACAATCGAGCGAATCATCGAAAAAGCGGTCAAACAGCCAGCCAGCCAGGATATCGGATAGTTGACCGAGCGAACGACAAGACTGCAAATCGAGCAAGCAGCAGGGCGAACGATCTGCGCCCGGTCCAAACGGGCGGCGCGTCCGGGAGAATCGGGACAGGCAGTCGCAAGTATGTTCGCAAGAGTGTGGGAGTGGAGCGGGATTATTTCGATTATAATCTTCTTGCAATCGTGATTTTGCTGACCTGCTTCGGTCTTGTCATGCTGTACAGTACGAGCGCGTACGAGGCGATGGTGGAGACGGGCGGGGATGACATGTCCTATTTCCGGAAACAGGCATTTATCAGCGCCGGCGCACTTGTCCTCGCATTAATTGGTTCGCAGATCGATTATCACAAGCTTGCAAATTGGTCACGGCTGATCTATCTGGGCTCAATCGGGCTGCTAGTCATCACCAGATTCGCGGGGCGAGAGTCTCACGGTGCGACACGCTGGCTCTATATTGGCCCGATTTCTTTCCAGACAGCGGAGCTTGCCAAGCTGGCGATCATCCTGTTTTTGCCCGCGATGATTGTGAAATACGGGCAGGAGATAAAGAGCTGGAAGGCGACCAGAAATTTGTTTCTCTATGGTTTTATCGCTGCGTTCTGTACGTATTACTTTACAGACAACCTGAGCACGGCGATCATCATCCTCGGTATTACGGTGATTCTTATCTTCATTACGCATCCGAAGACTATTCCGTTTGTCATCGGGGGTGCGATCGCGGTTGTGGTGATCGGAATCCTGGTGTTCGTGCTGGTCAAC
>CANQEB010000234.1 GCA_947594085.1 uncultured Lachnospiraceae bacterium
TGTCGACGGCGTACTTGATGTACCTGGTGTCTCCGGTGTGCCCGGTGTCTCCGGTGTACTCGATGTACCTGGCGCAGCCGTATTCGCTACGCTGAATTCCAGCGTACCCGGCTCTTCAATCGTCTGACCCTTCAGGCGCAAGACAGGATATGCCACAGTGTCCTCTATCTCCGGTACAATTATCTTGCCCTCCTCATCCACCAGCCTCAAAGCGTATGTGCCATCCGCCAGTCCTTCGAATGTGAGTGTTCCACTGTCTTTGTCTGCCTCAAATACCGGCTTGACAATCTGGCCGTCTACCAGGGTATATTGTGGATCCGCACCTGACTCCTCCGTCTTCTTAAACAAGCCAACATACGGAAGCGTTGTGCCGCTCTCTGCTGTGAGCGCAAAAAGCGGTACCCCATCGAAGACAACCTGTACAGAATCCTTGAATGCAGAAGTTGCCGTCGAAGTCTCAGCAGTGGTTTCTGTCGAAGACCCCGTCCCCACTTCGTTTGCGTCAATCGGAATTACCAGCTCCTTTGTCTCCTTGTTCCAGTCAGACTCTTCCTGTCCGGCAAATGATATCGTACCGCTCTCCGATATCTCAAAGAGACACGGCTGCGGAATCTGATAGCCGTCTGCCGATGCCTGTGCGGTCAAATAATAGCTTCCGCTGTACTCCAGCTCCGAGCCAATCTCGGCAGGCTTGTTTACCGTCGCAAACTCCTCTGCCACCTTCTCGTCTTCCTCATATACTGTCTGCTCGCCATCGGTCGTATCCTCCGCACTCATGACAGCGACCACTCCGTTCAAAGGTGTTTGATTGTCTGAGGCATCGACCAGCTTCACTCTGAGCTGTACATCGCCCACATTGACAACCGTCGTCCCATCCGGAATCGGATTGGGGTCGATCACCTCCATGTCCGTCTCTTCGGTCTCATCCTGAACAGCAGGGGATTCTGACTCAGACTCTGGTTCCGTCGTCTTCTCCGACTCGGCTCCCTCCGTCTGCTCCTCCGTCATTTCCTCGGTCTGTATCTCTATATCCAGCTCGCGGCCCTGGGCGAAGACAATCTGCAGAAGATCCTCGACGGAGTCCGCCACTGTCACCTTAGACGCATACACCGCACCGGTAAGATCCGCATTCACAGTCACCTCTGCCTCCGGCGCAAGAAATGTTCCCTGCAGGCATGCTGCGCTGCTAAGCGTAAGCTTCCCCTCGTATCCGGAGAACTCACCCTCATCATCCATAACAGCAAAATTGTACAGAATGTCACCCGGCTCGGTGCCTTCCGTGTATTCTACCTTCTTCCCGGACAACTCCATCGTATATCCAGAAAAGCTCAGCGCCTGATCTGCGCTGCGCGCAATTACATTGACTACATAATACTGCTTCGTGACATCGATGATCTGGTCATCGAATTCATCATCCAGCTGGGTAGTATCCAATACACCCTTCTCATCTGCGTACAGATTGATCACATGTACATCTGAGGAGGATTTCGCATTTGCAAGCTTTGTGGAAAAATCTTTCAGCCCTTCCACAATCGCGCTGCCCTCAGTGTCCACCGCTATTTCCTGCTCATCCAGAAGCTCGTCTGGCGCCTCTACCTGCTCCGCCGCAAACAGATACGGCAGTGCCTGCTTCAGCTCCTTCACCAGCTTCTCCGCGGAAAACTTCTCCCCATCGTTCTCTCGCTCTGAGCGCTCCGTCTGCACCTCGGTCTGTTCTTCCGTCTGCTTCTCAGTCTGTTCCTCCGTCTGCTTTTCGGTCTTCTTCTCCGTCTGCTTCTCGGTCGGTGCCTCTGTCTGCTTCTCCGTCGGCGCTTCCGTAGGCTTCTCGGTTGGCGCCTCTGTCGGGGCTTCCGTAGGCTTCTCCGTCGGTGCCTCTGTAGGTGCCTCTGTCTGCTTCTCCGTCGGCGCTTCCGTGGGTGCCTCTGTCACCTTCTCCGTCGGCGCTTCCGTGGGTGCCTCTGTCACCTTCTCCGTCGGCGCTTCCGTGGGTGCCTCTGTCACCTTCTCCGTCGGCGCTTCCGTAGGTGCCTCTGTCACCTTCTCTGTCGGAGTCTCCGTAGGCGTTTCTGTCTGAACCGCTTCCGTCTGAGTCTCCGCTTGTCCCTCCTCCGCCAAGATCACCGCTCCATTCTGCAAGAGCAGCAATGATGCCAAAACAATGGCCGCCATTTTCCTGAACCTCTTATACATTATAAATCCTCCCTATCCGAGTCATATCACGTCCGTCTTCGGAGTATATGACAGGTTTATAGCAAAAAACATAATACGTCCTATATAGTATAGTACATTCTTTTTGCCACGTAAATAAAAAGATTCTTAAAATTGTGACAATTTTATTCAAAAATATCATATCATAAGTTTGCTTTTTATTGACATTGCCTCGTCCTTCTACTATACTGAAAATAATGGGACATCCCTAATGAACAAGGAGCAAGCCTATGAATTCCTTTTTTGCAAATGATATCAAAAAATTAAACGCCCTTTACAACAGGGTTCAATTTTCCTTTATCTTCCTCTACGGGCGGTACGGAACCGGCAAAACCAGCTTGATCCGCGAATTCTGCCGCGACAAGGCGACACTGTTTTTTTCCGCCCAGGAGACCGTGCCGGAGGGACATCTGGACGCATTCTACCATCAGGCGGCCCGCTATCTGAATTCCAAAAAAATGCCGGAAACCTTCGAAGACTGGGAACAGGCATTTTCCTATATCTCCGATTGTTCCTTTTCACGACGGCTTGTCGTTGTGCTCGATGAGTTTCAGAATCTCGACCGAAACTGCCCCGGCTTCATGGATGCGTTCACCCAGGCCGTACACCACGATTTTCAGGCTGGAAGAGTGTTTCTGATTGTCTCCAGCTCCTCCGTCGACTACGCCGGCGAACTTATGGCAGAACCGATTCCCGAACCGTTTGACGCGATCACGGCGCGCGCCTTCCTTGATGTGCTCCCGTTCTCCGCATGCCAGTCCTTCCTTTCCAACTATGCCCCGAAGGACCAACTGCTCCTGTACGGTATCACGGGCGGATTTCCCTCGTGCACGCCTCGGATCCAGCCGAAGCTTTCCGCGCGTCAAAATATTCTGAGACTGTTTTTCAATGCGGATTCCCCTGTGTTCACAGCGCCTCTTGACACCCTGCACCGAGAGCTCCGGGAGATCTCGACCTACAACTTCTTGCTCGAAATCATTGCATCCGGCTGTACGAAGCTGACCGACATCGCGGCGAGAGCCTCCGTTGGCACGAACAAATGTGCAAAATATCTGAGCGTACTGGTCTCTCTCGGCCTGATACGAAAAGAATTCCCCGCTGCCGGAGAATCCGTAAAAAAAGTTCGCTATCAATTCACAGATCACATGACCCGTTTCTGGTATCGCTTCGTCAGTCCGAATCTCAGCGAGATTCTGTTCGGGCACGGTCAACAGGTGTACGAGCAACAGGTTCTGCCCTCACTGGACGAGTACTTGCTTCCCGTCTTTGAGACAGTCTGCTCCGAATATCTGGAGCGTCTGGCCGGTACTGGCCAGACCCCCTTCGTCTACAAGCACACCGGCGCATGGTGGACCGGCGGCACCAAGCGTGAGCCATTTGTGCGCATTCCGCTCGTGGCGATGGATGACCGGCAGGTTGTACTCGGCATCTGCCACAGCGCAGCCAAGCCTGCCGACGCAGAGCTACTTGACCGCCTTCTGATGCCAATTGGCACCTTCGGAAAGCTGAAACGCTACTGCTGTATCTTTTCTACCTCAGGCTTCACGGATGAACTGCGCGCCGCAGCTCGCAAGGCAGGCAACGTATGGCTGATCGATCTCGATGATATCTGCGGGTGATATCGCATTGCGACCCACTCCTCCCGGACCGTAAACCGCGTCAACCCTTCGCATGGGGCGACCCACGTGATGCTACTCTTCGTCGATCATCTTCACTCTGCGCACGTGGCGCTCTTCTCCCGAAAACGGCGTGTTCAGAAATGTCTCTACGATCTTGCAGGCAAGCCCCGGGCCCACCACACGCGCCCCCATCGTCAGG
>CANQEB010000235.1 GCA_947594085.1 uncultured Lachnospiraceae bacterium
TCTGGCGTGGCTGAAGGATGACGGACGGTTGGATGCGCTGTTCGAGGGCGGGCAGCTGTTGTGGAGGGCTGTGTGAGAAAAAGTTATAGAAAGCAGAGGGAGCAGAATGTTACAGGGAAAAACGGTGATTCTCGGCGTGACCGGGAGCATTGCCGCATACAAGGCGGCGAATCTGGCAAGTCTTTTGAAAAAGCAGCATGCGGACGTGCACGTGATCATGACGCAGAATGCGACGCAGTTCGTCGGGCCGGTGACGTTTGAGACGTTGACCGGGAATAAGTGCCTAACGGACACGTTTGACCGGAGTCATCCGTTCGAGGTGGAGCATGTAGAGCTCGCGAAACGTGCAGATCTGGCGCTCGTGGCCCCGGCGACGGCCAATGTGATGGCGAAGCTGGCGCACGGGCTGGCGGACGATATGCTGACGACGACACTGCTGGCGTGCGACTGTCCGAAGCTGATCGCCCCGGCGATGAATACGCGCATGTATGAGAATCCCGCGACGCGGGACAATGAGCTGATCCTGAAAAAATACGGCTGGAAGGTCATCGAGCCTGCGGTCGGGCATCTGGCCTGCGGCGACAGCGGGAAGGGAAAGTTCCCGGAGGAGAGTCTGATTGTCGGACATGTATTGAATGAGATTGCGTTTGAGAAGGATATGGAGGGACTGCGTGTGCTCGTGACGGCGGGGCCGACGATCGAACCGATCGACCCAGTGCGCTTTTTGTCGAACCATTCGAGCGGGAAGATGGGCTATGCGATTGCGCATGTCTGCAGGATGCGCGGGGCTCGGGTGACGCTGGTGAGCGGGCGGACAAGCCTTTCCGCCCCGGTCGGGGTGGATGTGATTCCGGTCGGTTCGGCGCAGGAGATGTTTGAGGCGGTGACATCCTGCGCCAGGCAGCAGGACATGATCATCAAGGCGGCGGCCGTGGCGGATTACCGGCCTGCGACTGTAGCGGATGAGAAGGTGAAGAAATCCGACGACGAGCTGAACATCGAGCTTGAGCGCACGCAGGATATTCTGGCGTGGCTCGGGGAGCACAAGGGTGAGCAGCAGATTCTCTGTGGCTTTGCGATGGAGACCGAGCATATGGTCGAGCATGCGCGTGAGAAGCTAGAGCGAAAGAATCTTGACTTGATCGCTGCGAACAATGTAAAGGTGGCGGGCGCGGGCTTCGGGACCGACACAAACGTGGTGACGCTGATCGGCACGCAGGACGCGCAGGAGCTGGAGCTGATGAGCAAGGAGGACGTCGCCGTAAAGCTGACGGACGAGCTGCTGAAAATCCGCGCGGAAAGAATATCGAAGTAAAAAAAGGTTGTGGAGTGCGCAGAGGTTTGAGTAAAGAGAGGAGTGCTGAAACGTATGAAGTGTTACGAGACCGTATGGGAGATTTTTAATAAATGTGCGAACAATCAGATGCGCGACGTGTTTATCGAGGAGCTTGAGATCGAGGACATTGACGCATTCCTGCAGGAGAAATTCAAGGGCAAGGAAGTCACGTTCGACAAGACCGTAAAGCCGGACGGTACGATTGTCTACGATATTATCGCATCCGGAATCAAGGAGCGTTATTCGTTTACAGAGATCTGAAGTTCGCGGAAACGGCTTTCGACAGTCCCATTGCGGGACAAGTCGGGCAGCAGGTCAAAAGAGCAGACAGATTTATATGGGTTCAGATAAATGGACAGACATAGAGAAAAGACAGGAGAGGCAATCGCATGGATTATATCATTCAGTCACTGGAAGAGCAACAGGTGAGCCAGAAGCTTTTACGCGCGATCGCGGAGTTTCGGGAGAAGTATCCGGTGGAGGAGAAGCTGCGGCCGAGGATTATCCGGCCGATGCTGCCATACTACGGACGGGAGACGTTCGAGATGGCGGCGGCCGCGCTGCTGCAGGGGGAGAATATTCTTTTGACCGGGACGAAAGCCACCGGGAAAAATATACTCGCGGAGAATCTCGCCTATGTGTTTGGCAGGCCGTCGTGGAACATTTCGTTTCATGTCAATATGGACAGCAGCGCGCTGATCGGCACGGACACGTTCCGCGCGGGCGAGGTGCAGCTGCGCACCGGCCCGGTCTACGACTGTGCGGTCGGTGGGGGCTTCGGCATTTTTGATGAGGTGAATATGGCGAAAAACGATGCGGTCTCCGTGCTTCACGCGACGCTCGATTACCGCCGGATTCTGGACATTCCGGGTTATGAAAAGGTGAGCCTGCACGATGCGACCCGATTCATCGGCACGATGAACTATGGATACGCAGGCACGCGCGAGCTCAACGAGGCGCTGGTGTCGCGTTTTCTGGTGATTGAGATGCCGATGGCGACGGAAGATACGCTGCACTATATTTTGGAACGAGTCTTCCCGGATTTCCGCAAGGAAGGGTTAGAGCAGATCTGTGGGTTGTTCCTCGACCTGCAGACGAAGGCGAACAACAATGAGATTTCGACGAAGCCGCTTGATCTGCGTGGTCTGATCGGCGCGCTCAAGACTGTGCGCGCGGGGCTTGCTCCCCGGCTTGCAATCCGCATGGGTATCGTCAACAAGAGCTTTGACCTGTTTGAACGGGAGATCGTCGAGGACATCGTGATGACGCGCATCCCGGAGAGCTGGACGGCGGCGGAGATTTTCGGGGCATAAGATAAGCGGAGAAGAAAATGGACGAGCTGTATGTATCCGACGACCTCATGACGGAGGCGGAGAACCGAATACGCAATCTGATGTGGACGGTCAGCGGGGATTACCGGCTAGACACGAAGCTTGACATGGAATCCTGGCATCGCTCGAAGTATATTTCCATGTACGACGCGGTGAAGCAGGGCGCTTTCGCGCGCTTTTTTGACCGGGACGAGCTCGGACTTTATCTCGTGAAGAAGGTGTACTACGGGGCGCAGGAGCAGCCGCTGACGGAGCTCGCGCAGCTCTGCGTGGACGCGGCGGTATATCGGAAGATCGCGGCGGAGCGGCCCGGCGTGCCGGAGCTGCGGCAGAAGGCGTTCTCGGATCTGCTGGATCTGTCGTTTCAGAGGATGAGCGCGTCATTGCCGGGCAGGATCAAGATCGCCTTGCTGCGCGGCTACCTTCGGGACGACTGGCACTGCGAAAGGCAGATCGAAGAGGCGCTGCGGCTGATCCGTTCTCTGGAGGATGTGTGTGATACAATGGAGCTGATCCGTGCGACGGACGAGCTGTACAATACGTTGATCGACAAGAGTTTCTTGCGCAAACACGGGGATCTGGCGCATGTGCTTGCCGTGACAGCGGAGGATCTGCAGGAGTTTGACTGGAGTGATTTTCTGGAAGAGGAGATGGGCGAAGATCTTCTTGAGCGCTACATGAACAAGATGAACAGTCAGGTGACGACGCTGCAGGAGGAGCAGGACGAGAAGGAGGACGCGCCAAGGAATCCGGGTAAGCGTAAGGTGACGCTGATCTCTCCGGAGGCCGCGGCGAAGATGCACTCGTACATCGAGCTGAACTATGGCAGATCGTACCTCTCGGAGCTGGAACAGAAGCGGCTGAACCAGAGGTTGTGCCGCGGGGCGCATGCGGACTGCAGCCTCTATTTCACGGACGGTGTTCTCAGGAATCCTGTACTCGCGAACGCACAGTTTGTGAACGCGAGGCGGCACGCGGAGAAGAATCGGACTCTGTTTTGTAACAGTAAAAATATGCTTGCGCGCAACATCGAGCAGCTCACAGACGAGCTGAAGCGTTCCCTGCACCGGCGCAGCGAGCCGGAGGAGAGCGCGGCGTGGTCGGGGCAGATCGTTCCGCGGCTTCTCTGGAAGGTGGGCAGGATGGAGGATCCAGGACGTCTCTTTGTAAAGACGATGAAGCGCAACGTGTCGGAGTTCGCGGTCGATATCCTGATCGACGCGAGCGGCTCCCAGCGTGACCGGCAGGGGCAGGTGGCGCTGCAGGCTTACATCATCAGCGAGGCCAGCTGCCGCACCTTGT
>CANQEB010000236.1 GCA_947594085.1 uncultured Lachnospiraceae bacterium
CCATGAGTCGAGGCGTATCGACAATCAGCTGCGTGGACGTTCCGGACGTCAGGGTGATCCGGGTGAGTCCAGGTTCTATATTTCCCTTGAGGACGACTTGATGCGTCTGTTCGGCTCGGAGAAGATGATGAAGGTTTTCCAGTCGCTCGGCGTGCAGGAGAATGAGCAGATTGAACACAAGATGCTCTCCAACGCGATCGAGAAGGCGCAGACGAAGATCGAGGGCAACAACTTCGGCATCCGCAAGAATCTGCTTGAATACGACCAGGTAAACAATGAGCAGAGAGAGATTATTTATGCGGAGCGCAGGCGTGTTCTCGACGGTGAGGATATGCACCAGTCGATCCTGAAGATGATCTCTGATGTTGTAGGCAGCACGGTCGACATGTGCATCGGAGACGACGGAAATACAGAGGAGTGGGATCTGAATGAGCTGAATTCCGTGCTCCGCCCAATCATCCCGATGCAGCCGGTTACGAAGGAACTGGTTGACAGCGTGTCCGGGAAGAAAGAGCTGAAGGAGCGGCTGACAGACCGCGCTCTGGAGCTGTATGCGCTGAAGGAAAAAGAATTCGAAGATATAGAGCAGATGCGAGAGATTGAGCGAGTCATTTTGCTGAAGGTGATTGACCGCAAGTGGATGGATCACATCGACGATATGGACCAGCTCCGTCAGGGCATCGGCTTGCAGGCGTATGGCCAGCGCGATCCGCTCGTAGAGTACAAGATGAGCGCGTTCGAGATGTTTGACGCTATGACCTCTGCGATTCAGGAAGATACCGTGAAGCTGCTGTTCCATGTCAAGGTGGAGCAAAAGGTTGAGCGCGAAGAGGTTGCGAAGGTGACCGGCACGAACAAGGACGATTCCGGCCCGCGGGCCCCGAAGAAGCGTGTAGAGAAAAAGATTTATCCGAATGATCCGTGCCCGTGCGGCAGCGGCAAGAAGTACAAGCAGTGCTGCGGGCGGAAGAAAGTATCATAGATTTGTATGCACGACCGGATGTGGTGTAAAGACGGTAGTTCTGTAGATTAAGAGTTTCAAAGTAAGAAAAGGAAACATAGAAAAATAAGAAAATATAGAAAGAGGGTGACACAGTGGTCGAGTTGGATCAGTTTAAGACGACTTTAGCGAGCTATACAGAACCATTGGTGGAAGTGAGGGATTCACTTTAACCTCGTAAGCAAAGAACAGAGGATTCAGGAGCTTGAGCGGGAGATGGAGGCGCCCGATTTCTGGGACAACCCGGAGCGCTCACAGGAGATGATGAAGACGCTCAAGTCTCTGAAGGATGACATTGAAGGATACAATAAACTAAAAGAGCAGTATGAGGAGATCGAGCTGCTCATCGAGATGGGCTATGAGGAGAATGATCCTGCGGTGATTCCGGAGATCGAGGAGACGCTGCAGGCGTTCCAGACAGCGTTTGACGATATCCGGATCAGGACGCTGCTCTCCGGCGAGTACGACGCGAACAATGCGATCGTGACGCTTCAGGCGGGAGCCGGCGGGACAGAGGCCTGTGATTGGGTATCTATGTTATACCGCATGTATACGCGGTGGGCGGACAAACGTGGTTACCAGGTGGAAGTGCTCGACTATCTCGATGGGGAGGAAGCCGGAATCAAGTCTGTGACTTTCCAGATCAACGGCGAGAACGCATACGGATATCTGAGATCGGAGAAGGGAGTGCATCGTCTGGTGCGCATTTCTCCGTTCAATGCGGCGGGCAAGCGTCAGACATCTTTTGCAGGCTGCCTGGTCATGCCGGAGCTCAGTGACGACGTGGATATCGAGATCGATCCGGATGACCTGCGCATCGATACGTATCGCTCCAGCGGCGCGGGCGGACAGCACATCAACAAGACATCCTCGGCGATCCGCATCACGCATCTGCCGACGGGTATCGTCGTGCAGTGCCAGAACGAGCGCTCGCAGCATCAGAACAAAGACAAGGCGATGCAGATGCTCAAGGGCAAGCTGTACGAGCTGAAGCTGCAGGAGAATGCGGAGAAGAAGTCCGACATTCGCGGCGAGGTCACGGACAACGCCTGGGGCAATCAGATCCGCTCGTACGTCATGCAGCCGTACAAGCTGGTGAAGGATCTGCGGACAAATGTAGAGACTGGAAATGTGGACAGCGTGATGGACGGAAATATTGACATGTTTATGAATGCGTATCTGAAATGGATGTCGCTCGGCGAGCAAGAGCCGGGAGAGGATGCATAACGATACTGCCTCGTGAGCAAGAAAGGCTTACCAGCAGGAATTGCTGCAGATGAATGCAGGCGGGTCTCGTCTGTGTGCAGAGCACGGCGGAGCGAATCGCGAAGCCTGGTTGTGAGGAGAGAATAGGATGCCGGACAGATCAAAATATTTTGTGGTCAAGCAGAAGGCTGTGCCGGAGGTGTTGCTGAAGGTAGTGGAGGCTAAGCGGCTTCTGGAGACCAAACGTGTGGAGACCGTCCAGGAGGCGGCAGATCAGGTAGGGATCAGCAGGAGTTCCTTTTACAAATACAAGGATGATATTTTTCCGTTTCGCGATAATGTGAAGGGAAAGACATTCACGTTCATGATCCAGATGCACGATGAGCCGGGGCTTCTCTCGGACGTGCTGAGTATCGTGGCAGAGTACAAGGCAAATATCCTGACGATTCACCAGAGCATCCCGACGAACGGAGTGGCGACGTTGACGTTGAGTGTGGAGATTCTCCCGGCAACGGGTGATGTCTCCAGTATGATCGAGGCCATCGAGTCCAGGCCGGAGATCCAGTACCTGAAGATACTGGGACGGGAATGAGGCGGAGAAACAGCTGAGCATAAGGGCAGGAGAGAACGGAATACGGGCAATTTGGAAAGAGAATCCGGAAGGGTTTTCAGCGAAGCAGAATCATGCAGTTGCCGGGGAAATCTGGATGGCGACTGGACAAAACACAGAGAAGGATGGAGAATTCTATGGTACAGGTTGCGGTTTTGGGCTACGGGACAGTCGGATCCGGCGTCGTGAAGGTGATTGAGACGAATCACGACAGCATTTTGGAGAAGGCCGGTGTGGATCTGCATGTAAAATATGTGCTTGATCTGCGCGATTTTCCGGGAGACCCGATTCAGGAGCGGATCGTCCACGACTATGACGTGATCGTGAACGACCCGGAGATTCAGGTGGTGGTCGAGGTGATGGGCGGCACGGAGCCTGCGTTCACGTTTTCGAAGAAGGCGCTAACAGCGGGCAAGAGCGTCTGCACGTCCAACAAGGAGCTGGTGGCGCGCCACGGGACGGAGCTTCAGAAGCTTGCCCATGAGCACAGCGCGAGCTATCTCTTCGAGGCGAGCTGTGGCGGCGGGATTCCGATCATCCGTCCGCTTCGCACGTCGCTGACTGCTGACGTGATCGATGAGATCACGGGCATTCTGAACGGCACGACGAATTACATTCTGACGAAGATGATCGACGAGGGCCTGGAGTTCGACGATGTACTTCGCGATGCACAGCAGAAGGGCTATGCGGAGCGCAACCCGGAGGCGGACATTGAGGGGCATGACGCGTGCCGAAAGATCGCGATTCTCTCCTCGTTGGCTTACGGGAACCGTGTGGACTTTACCGACATCTATACAGAGGGGATCACGAAGATTACTTCGGCGGATATCAAATACGCGCGCGCGATGGAAAAGACGATCAAGCTTCTGGCCTACAGCAGCCGGGAGGGCGACGAGGTGATGGCGATGGTTGCGCCGTACCTGGTGGACAAGGAAGACCCGCTTTACAGTGTGAGTGGTGTGTTCAACGCGATCTTTGTGCACGGCAATATGCTCGGCGACGCGATGTTCTACGGGCAGGGCGCAGGCAAGGAGGCGACCGCCAGTGCAGTTGCGGCGGATGTCGTCGAGGCGGCACAGGTGCTTGGGACGGGCGTGGTCCGTGACCTCGCCGCGAATGTCGGACTTCTTCTCCGCATTCTCCTG
>CANQEB010000237.1 GCA_947594085.1 uncultured Lachnospiraceae bacterium
GTCCACCAGCCCTACGCCGAAACCGCCTCCTATGCAGAGGTCAAGGAGCTCTTCCACGCAGAGCGCTATTCCCGCCTCCCGGTCTACAAGGAAGACCGCGACAACATCACGGGCATCCTGAACATCAAGGATTTTTTGTTCTGCAATGAAGGGGATTTCCGGGCCACAGACGTAATGTACGAGCCCTACTATACCTACGAGTACAAGAAAACTTCTGAGCTTCTGATGGATATGCAGAAGAACTCTGTCACCTTGTCGATTGTCCTCGACGAGTATGGGGCGGCCGTAGGCTTGATCTCTCTGGAGGACTTGCTTGAGGAGATCGTCGGTGAAATTCGTGACGAGTACGACGACGACGAAAAAAATCTGATCCAGAAGATCAGTGACAGAGAATACTTGATTGAAGGCTCCGTCAAGCTGGACGATATCAATGATGCGCTTGAGCTCTCCCTCTATTCTGAGGATTACGATTCCATCGGGGGGCTTGTGATCGAAATGCTGGACCACTTGCCGACCGTAGGCGAAGCCGTGACGACAAACACCGATATTCAAATCGTAGTAGATCAGATGGATAATCATCGAATTGAAGCTGTGCGGCTGATTCTGCCGGAACCGGAGTCAGCGGAGAGCAACACCGACTGAGCCCTTTCGTTTTGTGTCATACATGGTCTGATTTTGCTTTGTGTTTGTACATTGGGGAAATGCCAAAACTGCCGCGAGACGGTCTGTCCGAATCTTCACCGAACAGATCGCCCACGGCAGTTTTTGTTTACTATTTGCTCTTCCTTGCTTATTCTTTATCGTTCAATATCTATCGATCAATCCTTAATCACTCGCGTCGCCCACACGGCATTCCCACCGATTCCGGATATGATGATGCCTACTCTTCGGCCGGCCGCATGGATGACCTGATCTCCGCCAATGTACATACTGACATGGTACACATAACCATTTCTCGCATAAAAGATCAGATCGCCCGGCTCTGCAGATTTGATCGGAATCTGCATTCCGTACACCGACTGGTCTTCAGCGACACGCGGGAGCGAATACCCAAAATAGGAATAGATGCTCTGCACAAAACCGGAACAATCCGCTCCCTGGGTCAGGCTTGTTCCGCCCCAGACATATGGATTCCCGATAAATTGCTTAGCAAAATTGACCATCGCCTCACGTGTCTTGGCTCCCTGGGCCGCCTCTTTCACAGAGGTAAGCGTGTAGTAACAGGCCTTATTGTCCTCCGGCTTTACTAAAACCTCCGCGAGCGGCATATTTTCCTCTCCAGCCTCGGATACGGCTTTCGACGCTGTCTGGCCAGTGGTCAGATCCTTCTTCTCCACAAAACCTCTCGCGTCCCCGGATTCGACAAAGACCCACTGGTCATCCATCTTGTCAAGTATGTAGCAGAGATCCTTATCGGACATCGTACCGATTACTCTCGCAGAGTTTTTTTTCTGCTCGTAAATGTTCACTTCTCCGGCTGCAAGTGCGTATTCCGGTAAAGCCATAACCTCCTGAACCGTCGTATGTGTATAAGTGAATGCAGCATTTTCCGTGCGGGCAACCAGAAGCCGCGCAGGCGGAAGATTCTTCAGCCCCTTAATCTTGACAATTCGCTCGGCAACCTTGCCCGCTACCACTTCCTCCGCTTTGACAAAGCCGCGGACATTTCCGGATTCAATGTAATACCAGCCATCCTTCTGATCTTCCAGGATATAGCAGCACCCATAGTAATTCAGTGCTCCGACCGCCCTGGCTGTATCCGACTTTTTCTCATATACCTGCGTTCCCTCAGGATTGCTGACAACCGCGTATTTCTTCTCAACTTTGCTGAATCGGAATTCTTTCTCAATCTCCGGAGGAATCACAATCTGCTGGCGGGCAATCAATTCTTCGTTGGTGATATGTTCCTTTTCTGACTCCGGCTCTGATTCTCCATCCGTCTCTGGAACTACGATCGGTTCCTCTTCAAGATCGATCTCAGCCAGACCCGGTTCAATCGGAGATGTCTCGGTCGGAACCGTCTCAGCAGAGGTCTCCGTCTGTTGCGTCCCGCTCCCTTCCGTCTCCGGCGGGGTAGTCTCTGGGTTTGTATCAGGATTTGAGGGAGTAGTTTCGCCCGTACCATCGGGGCTCTCCGTACTTCCGGAACCGTCCGTATTCCCCTGGCCTTCTGTACCTTCAGAACCGGATGTCGGCGCGGACGTCTCCGGTTGCGACGTCGGCGCAGATGTCTCTGGCTGTGACGTCGGCGCAGATGTCTCCGGCGGCGGAGTCGGCGTGGATGTCTCCGGCGGCGGTGTTGGCGCAGATGTCTCTGGTGGTGGTGTTGGCGCAGATGTCTCCGGTTGTGGTGTTGGCGCAGATGTCTCCGGCGGCGGAGTCGGTGTAGATGTCTCCGGCTGTGGAGTCGGCGCAGGCGTCTCCGGTTGTGGAGTCGATGTAGATACCTCCGGCGTTGGCATAGATGTCTCTGCCTGAGGCATTGGTTGATTTCCAAGATCATTCAACGGAACGACTTCTTCCGTCGATTCAGCCTTCACGTGCTGTATATTATAATAATGATTGCTGCTAAGACTCTGTGATGCCACTGCAAGCACCAAACACAGCATAGCAGTAAGCAATGTCTTTCTTCGCATTCTAATTTATCCCCTCTTGTAGCTTATTTCTCCCCCGTAAAGCTATGTACCCAAAACCTATTGTGCTATTTTAGCACACAATTCTCCCATTGTAAAGCCAACTTTCCTATCCCTGTGGAATTTCCGTAATATTTTGCTGGATATCCCTCCATATCCTTCCTGTCTACGGTGCGCATTTCCTGTATATCATGTCGCCCCGCCATCGTAAGACAGGGCGAAGCACATGGCTCTTTGCATATTATTTCGACCAGGTTCGCTTCGCGAAAAGCACGAGCACCGGGAAAAGTTCCAGCCTGCCGACCAGCATGTCAAAGGTCAGAACCAGCTTGGAGAAATTCGAGAACGTGCTGAAATTTCCGGTCGGACCGACGATCTCAAGGCCAGGGCCGATATTGTTGATCGTCGCGGCTACCGCCGTGAAATTCGTCGTGAAGTCAAAATTGTCAATTGAGATCAACAGCACCGAGAGCGCAAACACGATCACGTAGGATGCCAGAAATACATTCACAGAGCGGATCACAGCGTGCTCCACCACGCGCCCATCCAGCTTGACCTTTCGGACATGATGAGGGTGCACGACCACATCGAGCTCCTTCAGGATCGACTTAAAAAGGATGATGATGCGCGACACCTTCATGCCGCCGCCCGTGCTGCCCGCGCAGGCGCCGATAAACATGAGCATCACAAGGATCGTCTTGGAGAAGGACGGCCACTGATTGAAGTCGGTCGTCGCAAAACCGGTCGTCGTGATGATGGAACCCACCTGGAACGCCGCCTGCTGCAGCGCCTTCGCCGCGTTCTCGAACATCCCGGAAATGTTGATCGTAATCAGCACGATCGAGGTGAGAATGATGCCAAGGTACACGCGCACCTCGCTCATCTTGAACGCTTCCTTCGGCTTGCGGCACGCAAAGAAATAGTACGCGTTGAAATTGATACCGAATAATATCATGAACACGGTCACGACCACCTGCAGGTAGGTCGAGTAGCCGCCGATACTGTCGTTTCTGACGCCGAAGCCACCGGTGCCGGCTGTGCCGAAAACGGTCGTCAGCGCGTCGAACACCGGCATGCCGCCAATCAGCAGGAAAAAGAGCTGCGCGATGCTCAGCACAAGATACATCTTGTAGAGAAGCACCGCGGTCGACTTGACCTTCGGGACCAACTTCCCCACGGACGGGCCCGGGCTCTCCGCCTTCATCATATACATGTTGGTGCCTCCGGCGAGCGGCAGCAATGCCATCAGGAATACGAGCACGCCCATGCCCCCGATCCAATGCGTGAAGCT
>CANQEB010000238.1 GCA_947594085.1 uncultured Lachnospiraceae bacterium
TTGAAACCGCCGTGTACCGAACGGTACGCACGGTGGTGTGAGAGGACGGCGGCTAATCACCGCCTCCTACTCGATTGCTTTTGACACAGCTCATATTTCCGAAATTGTATTTGCTTATCCGTTCCTTATATTATATAATGAATTCGTTTAATGCAGGTCATCAGGCGCCGGGTGCGCAGCGGAGGGCTTCTTCTTGACGGGAATTTGTTGTTCGCAAGATTGGGTGCTTGAGCGCTTTTGGTAAATGCAACTCAGGAGATTGGACGGATGGTTTTCAGTAGTCTGTTGTTTTTGTTTCGTTTTTTGCCGGCAGTGCTGGCGGTTTATTATATTGTCCCGCGCAAAGTACGCAATTTGGTACTTCTGCTGTTCAGCCTTGTGTTTTACGCATGGGGCGAGCCGGTCTACATTGTGCTGATGCTGTTCACGATCCTCGTGTCCTACACGGGCGGGATCGCTGTGGACGCCATGAAGCGCAGGGGAAGGCCGAAGGGAGCAAAGGCGGCACTGATCGTGTCGTCGGTGATCAGCTTGTCGCTGCTGGGATTTTTCAAGTATGCCGATTTTGTGATTGGCACGGTCAACAGTATCACGGGTGTGGGTTTGGATCTCTTGAAGATTGCATTGCCGATCGGCATTTCCTTCTACACCTTTCAGACGATGTCGTACACGATCGATGTATACCGGGGCGAGGCAGAGGTGCAGAAAAATCTGATCTCGTTCGGTGCGTATGTGACGATGTTCCCGCAGCTGATTGCGGGGCCGATCGTCCAGTACAAGACAATCGACGCACAGCTTCGCAGCAGGCGAGAGACGTTGGAGGAGTTCGCGCAGGGTGTACACCGCTTCATGTTGGGGCTGGGCAAGAAGGTGTTGCTCGCGAACAATGCGGGTGCGCTCTGGGAGACGGTTCAAGCGATGACATGCGCCGAGACGCCGGTGCTGACCGCGTGGCTTGGACTGGCGGCGTACACGTTCCAGATTTATTTTGACTTTTCAGCGTATTCGGATATGGCGATCGGCTTGGGCCACATGTTCGGTTTTCGCTTCCTGGAGAATTTCAATTATCCCTACATATCAAAGAGTATCACGGAGTTCTGGCGCAGATGGCATATTTCTCTGGGGACATGGTTCCGGGAGTACGTCTACATACCGCTCGGCGGTAATCGCGTCAATCTGTGGCGGCATGTCCGCAATATCCTGGTGGTCTGGCTGCTGACCGGTATCTGGCACGGGGCAAACTGGAATTTCGCGATCTGGGGCGTTTACTATGGAATTCTTATGCTCGTGGAAAAATTTTTACTCGGAAAGTATCTGGAGAAGCTGCCCTCTGTGTTCCGGCATATTTACTGTATCTTTTTTGTAATGCTTGGGTGGAACCTGTTCGTGCATGACGATATCGGGCAGGGGCTCTCGTTCCTGCGCGCGCTGTTCGGTGGATACGGGCAGGGGATTTTGAACCGCGAGACCATCTATCTGCTGTACAACAATGCGGCGCTGCTTGTTCTGCTCGTGCTGGGGAGCACGCAACTTCCGAAGAAGGCGGGAGAGCGGATCTGCGCGGCGCTTCACGGACATGAGGATATAGAGACGGCTCTGCGTCTCCTGTTTTACGCGGGAATTTTTCTGCTGTCCGTGGCGTGGCTTGTAGACGCGACGTTCAATCCATTTTTATACTTTCGCTTTTAAATGAGCCGTGCAAAGTTGGCAGAGCGGGAAATGCCTGCTTGCAGACAATTTCACGGGATGCCGACTTTATAGGGCGAATGCCCGTCGAACGACATTTACCACTTGGCGAGGTAGTGTCGAGCCTAGTGACAAAGTGCACCCGGGTGGAAAAAGCGCAGCTTTTTCGAGGTTGGCACGGCAAGTTTGTAGAGGAGCATCATGACAAAACGACAATCCATCAACACAACCGTTTTATTTTGCATCCTGATCTTCGGCTTTACGGCCGCGACACTTTTGAAGCCGGAGACGGGACATTCCGAGACGGAGAATCGTGATTTGGCGACGATGCCGAAGCTCAGTGCGAAGACGCTGCTGAGCGGGGAGTTCGAGTCGGATTACGAGACATACCTGACCGACCAGTTTTTCCTGAGGGATGGCTGGATCGGTTTGAAGACCGCGGTGGAGCGGCTGCTGCAAAAGAGTGAGAGCAAGGACATCTATTTCGCGGACGACGATTATCTGATCGAGAAGCACACAGGGACGTTCACCTCGGACACGGCCGCGCTGAATATACGCGTGCTGCAGCAGTTTGCGCAGAAGTACGAGAAGCAGTTTGGCAGAGCGCATATGACATTTATGATCGTGCCGAATGCGGTGGATATTTTAAAGGACAAGCTTCCGGCGTATGCTGCGCCATATGACGAAGAGAAATACCTGACACAGATCGAGGAGGCACTTCCGGAAGGCACATGGTTTGACGCGGGCGCTGTTCTGCGAGGACATGCGGATGAGGAGATTTATTACCGAACGGATCACCACTGGGAGACGTTGGCGGCGTTCTATGTGTATCAGGAATGGGCGAGACGGCAGGGCTATACGGTGCCGGCAGAAGAGGATTTTGACATTGAGACGGTGACGGAGGAGTTTGAGGGGACGGTGCAGTCAAAGCTCGGCATCGAGACGAAGCCGGATTCGATTGAGCTGTATCTGCCGAAGGACGATCCGTTCTACACGGTGGAGAAGGATGGATCAGAGCCGTCGTATCGCGTCTATGATTACTCGGCTTTGGACACGAAGAGCAAGTACAACGTTTTCTTCGGAGGCAATTATGCGCTGGCGAAGATTGGTACACGGGCGAATACCGGGCGGCGAATCCTTGTGATTAAGGATTCCTATGCGCACTGCTTTGTGCCGTTTTTGATCCCGGAGTTTGACGAGATCGACATGCTCGACATCCGCTATTACAACCAAAAGCTCAGCGATCTGATCGCGGAGAGCGGATACACGGATCTGCTGTTTTTATACAACGCTGCCGGGTTCGCGGAGGATACGGCGTTGGGCAGGATTGCATATTGATGGCTACTCGCTGTTGACTCAGTCATTATTTTAGATAAACTGAGATATATTGACGTTTAGAATTTTGTGTTTTATACTTTTATGGAAAGTAAGAGTTAAGGAGGTCTTTCCTTGTTTCAGATCATTTATTCCAGAAAGGCCATAAAGTTGATTCCGTTTACGTGTTGGTTCGTTTCGCGTAATATTTGATGTAAATGGAGTCATAATAGATATTATTGATATTGGAAATCGCGGACAGATTTATAAAGGGGTGTGATATTTGTGAGTTCAGTAAAAGAAAGAATTATCGGTGCAGTGAGCATTATGAACGACAAAGATGCAGAAAAGGTCTGGCAATTGATTTTGGCGACATTTTCACTGTCAGGTGTCGAAGAGGAAGAGGCCTTTCCAGATGAAATTGCAGCTATAAAAGCGTACCAAAATGGAGATCCAGATTATCAGCCTATCTATTTACACGAAGATGTAATAAAAAAACTTGATCTTTCATAAGAGCAATCGCAGAGGAGGAAGACCAATGAGCTACGCAGACCACATTTTTATCGACATGTGCAAGGACATACTGGAGAACGGCGTGAGTACGGAGGGCGAGAAGGTTCGTCCGAAGTGGGAGGACGGATCGTACGCGTACACGATCAAGCGTTTTGGCGTTGTGAATCGCTACGATCTGCGAAAGGAGTTTCCGGCGCTGACGCTGCGCAGGACGGGATTGAAGAATGCGTTCGATGAGTTGCTTTGGATTTGGCAGCGCAAATCCAACAATGTGCATGACCTCGGCAGCCATATCTGGGACAGCTGGGCGGACGAGAGCGGCAGCATCGGCAAGGCCTACGGCTATCAGCTTGGGGTGAAGCACCAGTACCGCGAGGGCATGATGGATCAGGTGGATCGGCGGGC
>CANQEB010000239.1 GCA_947594085.1 uncultured Lachnospiraceae bacterium
CAGAGCTTCGCCATTTCTCCAGTCGTGTATTTTGACATAGCTTTTGCCTCCTTTCGCGCTTATGCTACTACATTACGCAGCGTCACAAGCAATACCTTACGCAGGGGGATTTTTACCCTAATATTAATTTTAGTGCAGAACTTGCACCTTTCTGACTCGAAAATGCAATCCTGCACTAAAGATTCTTTTCCTTTTCAAAAAATGCCTTCTTCAACCGCTCGTATTCTTCGTCTGTGCAAACCTGACGGCACTTTGGTTCAAACGATTTTGTGACTTCAAAACAGCTTTTCATATTCTCGCAGGGATATTCCATACATTCCGCGCATGTTTTTACACCCCTGTCCTCGCAGCACTTTATGATCTGATATCTGCACCAGTTCTCCGGTCTGCATCCCAGACAGGAGATCTCTTCCGCCGATACAATATGGTCACGATATCCGATTTTCCACCATAATTCAGCGGTATGCAGCAGTTCATCCTCTGTCTTTTCATATGGATGCGCTATATATCTTGGGCATGCAGCGCAATCGTTTCCGCAGGCGGCTATGATCCTGTTTGCCGCTTCCTTTTTATCCATCCGACATCTCCCTTACTTTTTTATCATGCATTTGTTTTCGGCTTTTGCCGCTGCCTAATCCTCCAATTCCTGCAAAATATACGCATATACCGTCTGATCCGTAATCTCCTTCTCCTGTTTCTGCAGTGCTCTCGTAATGTCCCACCAGTAATAAGAAAACAGCGGTTCTCCCGCTTCATCCTTCACCAGACATTTCAGACAGCCATCCTCCCAAAGCTCCGTTTCCTTAAAATAAAACTCCGTCAGCAGCTTTGCTGTTTCATCTGCATGGTCTTTCTCGCAGGTGAACAGGTAGTCCTCCCACTCCGGCTCGTCGAGGCGGTTTCCCTTTTCCTGCCTGTATGAACTCATATCAAATTGATCGCCAAAGCTTTCCTCTATGCAAAGCTGTCCGTACGTATCGTCAATATAATTAAAATAATCCGAAGCGTGGAAGTTTCCGTCTCCTTTTTCGACCAGACCATACAAACGTTCATATGCCCGGAAGGACCTTCCCTGTTCGTCCTGAAGCGCATAAGTCCACATATGCACATATCCAGCGCCTTCTGTCTCGACTTCCTTTGTCTCAAATTTCGTCGACAGCAGTTCAAATTCCTGATGATATCTCTCACTCAACGTATCCATTACCGCCTTCTGCGCATGAACGTTGTATTTCTCATAGAAAAAATATCTTGACAGGAAAAGCCAGATTCCACCGCAGCAAATGACGATTCCAGCAATAATGATCAGGATGATCGTCTTCTTTTTACTCTTCAAAATCATCTCTCCTCATCACAAGATCATAGCTTCTTTTGCGGTTGAATACCACCAAACGGCAGTGAAAATCTGTCAACTGAAGGTTGCAGCAAGTCAAAAATCTCAATAATTCCCGAGGATCTTCATGTTGATGGCTTCCTCCCGGATGCCCCGCAGCGCATTCTTCACGGCGCTGTCATTCAAATTCCCGTCAAAGTCCACGAAGAAGCGATACTCCCAGTTCTGCCCCGGAATCGGCCGCGATTCGATCTTGCTCATATTTACGTTGTTGTAGATAAAGTGCGACAGAATATTATACAGCGCGCCGCTGTAATGCGGCACCTCGAAACAGATGCTGATCTTCTTCGCGTCGCGCCGAAAGATCCTCTGATTCGTGACGATGATGAAGCGCGTTGAATTCGCTTTGTTGTAGTAAATATGATCTGCCAGCACTTCCAGTCCGAAATACTCCGCCGCGAAATGACTCGCCACAGCCGCCTGTGTCGGATCCTTGTCCTCGGCCACCTTCTTGGCCGCGCGCGCCGTATTGTCGAACGGGATCTGCTGCCATTCCCTGTGACGGTCCAGAAATTCCTCGCACTGTGAGAGCGCCTGTTGGTGCGAGTAAACCTTCTTAATCTGAGAAAGATCCGTTCCCGGCAGGCCGAGCAGCGCGTGTTCGCACTTGATGACCTGCTCCCCGACAATATAATTCTCAAAATTCACGAGGAGGTCGTAATTGTCCGCGACGATGCCGGCGGACGAATTCTCGATCGGCAACACCGCGTAGTCCGCCGCGCCCTCCGCGATCGCCTCCATCGCGTCGCGCCACTTTCGCACGTTGAAACAGTTGACATCCTTGCCGAAATACTCGCGCATCGCCGCGTGGCTGTACGCACCCTCCACGCCCTGATAGACGACGCGGATATTCTCCCGCTCGATGTCGTCCACCGCGATGAACGGCAATCTCCCGGCCGCGCCTCGCTGCGCCAGAAGCTGGTACTGCAGCTTGCGGCTCATAGACATGATCTGCTGAAATAGCTCCTGCACACCGTGTTTGCTGAAATCACCGTGCGCAAGCCCCGTCAGCGTCCGGATCTTCTCATTCTCCCTGTCCTTGTCGAACACTTTTTTTCCATTGGCGATCTTGTACGCAGCGACGTCCTCACTGATTTGCAGCCGTTCCTCGAACAGCTTCACGATCTGCTCGTCGATCGCGTCAATCTCTTCTCTCAGCTCCAGTAAATCTTTCATGTATCCTCCTCTTCCACTTGCCGGGATTTCTTCCCCTCTACTTTATCCGCTGTCCTACGATACGCTTTTGCGCCCTCTATCTCCGTGCAGTAGCCATCTCTGTTTTATCTGTTACCCTACGATACACTTTTTTCTATTCTGTATACAGCATCCCTTGTCGCATATTCAATTTCCTGTATGCATTTGCACGGCTCGCTCTACCTCCGCCAAAAACGACAGAGACCCAAACGCAAGGATCACGTCGTCCGAATCTGCAATCTGAAAGCTCTTCTGCACCGCCTCCGCGATGCTTTCCGCAGCTTCAACCGACGGATTCACCCTGCGCACCGCCTCTGCAAGCTTCTGCGCGGGAAGTGCTCTCGGATTCCCCGGCGTCTCCACCGCGAAGATATGCTCCGCGAGTCCGGCGGTAATCTCTATGATTTTATCATATTCCTTGTCAGAAAACACTCCAAAAATATAATATTTTTTCTTCTCCGGAAAATACTCCTCGATGGAGCGCCGCAGCACCGCCGCCGCGTCTGGATTGTGCGCCCCGTCGATGATCACGAGCGGAGCCCTGTGTATGACGGAAAAGCGCCCTTTCCACCTGGTCTTTCGCAGACCCTTTTTCACAGCGTCATCGGAGATCACATAGCCGGACTGCCGCAAAATGTTAATGCACTCCAGGGCAAGCGCCGCGTTCTCTCTCTGATGCGGTCCCGCCAATGCGATCTCCACACGCCCAAAGGAATCATATACGAAGCACTGATAGCCGGGCTCACATGACGTTCTTCCTTCGATCAGATTGTTACCATCCAAGCGAACCGACATCTGCGATTTGTCTGATCGTTCTTCCCTATCTTCTGCAGAATTTCCTGAAAGTAAACCGTTTTTTATGTTCGCAGTCTCGATCTGCTCCGAAAAATCACCAAAAATATTCTCCCGCACATCCGTAATTTTCTCCGGACGTACGAATGTACACGCACATCCCTTCGCGGCCGCTTCCTTCCGGATCACCTGTTCCGCCTCTGGCAGCTGTCGCGCCGACGCCACAAGGACGCCAGACTTCAGAATCCCGGCCTTATTCCACGTGATCTCAGCCAGCGTGTCCCCGAGGAATTCCATGTGATCCATACTGATCGAAGCCAGCACCGTGAGTACAGGCGTACGGATGATGTTCGTCGCATCCAGCCTCCCGCCCATGCCGACCTCCAGAAGCACTAGATCGCAGGCTCGCTTTTTAAAATACAGCAGTGAGATCGCCGTCTCCACCTCGA
>CANQEB010000240.1 GCA_947594085.1 uncultured Lachnospiraceae bacterium
GTCCTCCTCCGGCACGGATTCCTCCCAGGCCTTATCTCTGCCGCGCCCGAAGAATCTTTTCCCGGGTAGCTTCCGCGAGGATGCCGGTGTTGTTGATCGCCTTGGAAACGGTGTTTCTCGAAAGGCCGAGCGCGTCTGCGATATCCTGTATTGTAACTCTTCCTGCCATGTATGATCTCCTTGCCTGAATGATGGTTTTCATTTGCTTTCCATATTATTATACACAACGATATGAAATGTGTCAAATGTAAAAAGGAAAAATAAGGAAGGCATGTGCCAAAGAGTAGCAATTGATTGTGCATTTGAAACAATTTCAAAAACGAGAGTCGTCAATGTGGCAAAGTAATTGGTGCAAAGAATAAAAAAATGTGTTACATTTACGAAAAATATATTGACAAACGTAAAAAACGTTGGTATGATTTAGGAACAAATAAATATGCTGTATTTTACAAATGCACAAGAAAATGAAATGATCAGTTGTAAAATACAGAAAAGCGGAAGGAGGAAAAAAGAGCAATGAGCAGTAATTCTGTTGCGGTTCCCGAGAAGGGCCGCAAAAAGAAGGCCGGTCTGCACAACACGCTGCTTTATCTGAAGCAGCATTGGCAGCTGTACGTGATATTCCTGCTGCCTGCACTGGCCCTGACCATTATCTTCAAGTATTTCCCAATGGGAGGCATCCTGATCGCATTCAAGAATTATAACCCGTTCAAGGGTATTCTCGCGAGCGACTGGGTGGGCTTCAAGCACTTCCAGAGATTCCTTTCCTCGCCTGACTTCATGACGTATCTGGTCAATACGCTGAAGCTGAGTATCTACGGACTTCTCTGGGGATTCCCGATGCCGATTCTGCTGGCGTTTTTGCTGAACCGGATCGAGAGCAAGGGCATCAAGAAGAAGGTTCAGCTCGTACTGTACATGCCGAACTTCGTATCGGTCATCGTACTCTGCGGTATCGTGAGAATCTTCCTCTCCGTGACGGGCCCGATCAATATGCTGCTCGGCACACAGGTCAACTTCATGACCATGCCGTCGGCGTTCCGTACGATCTACATCGCCAGCGGTATCTGGCAGGGTGCAGGCTGGGGCTCCATCATGTACACGGCGGCGCTTTCCAACGCCAGCCAGGATCTGAAGGAGGCGGCTGTCATCGACGGCGCGAACATCTTCCAGCAGATCAAGGCCGTAGAGTGGCCGGCGATCAAGGACATGGTCGTGATCCAGTTCATCCTGCAGGCAGGCAATATCATGAGCATTGGCTTCGAGAAAGCCTACGCTCTGCAGACAGACCTGAACATGAAGACCTCTGAGATCATCGCTACATACGTGTACAAGAAAGGCCTTATCGACGGTGACTACAGCTTTTCTACCGCAGTCGGCCTGTTCAACACCGTAATCAATGTCATCCTCATCGTCGCGGTGAATAAGATCGTCGCGAAGATGAACGACGGCAAGGGACTATAAGGGGGGCGCGAATTATGAAGAAAAAGAGTAAATTTGCCCGCTATTCTGCGCAGGACAAGGCGCTTCTGCTGACGGGCTATATCCTCCTCGGATTGTTCGTGGTAGCCATTATAATTCCCATGGCCTATATCATTGTGGGTTCTTTTATAGACCCGATCACGCTCCAGAACAAGGGCATCGTCTTCGATTTTGAGAAGTGGACCCTGACGGCGTACGAGAGGGTTATGTCGAACGCCCAGATCTGGATCGGTTTCAAGAACGCAGTGATTTATTCGGTTGTATTCACCTTTGTGTCGGTGGCGATCACGCTGCTCGCGGCGTATCCGATGTCGAGGACGGATTTCAAGGGCAGAGGGTTTTTCAATGTGATCTTCGTCATTACGATGTTCTTCGGCGGCGGCCTGATCCCGACTTACTTGCTGATCAGCAACCTCGGTCTTCTGGACAGCATGTGGGCGCTCATCCTTCCGGGCGCGTTCAGCGTGTGGAACATGATCATCGCGAGGACGTACTATCAGGGCATCCCAAATGACCTGAAAGAAGCTGCAAGTGTGGACGGCGCGAACGAAGTCGTGTTCTTCTTCCGCATCCTGCTCCCGGTATGTACGCCGGTGATCGCAGTTCTGGCGCTGTGGCAGTTCGTCGGTATGTGGAACAGCTACTTCGACGCATTGATTTATCTGGACGACGCGAATAAGCAGCCGCTGCAGCTTGTGCTTCGTTCTATCCTGATCCAGAACCAGCCGGAGTCCGGCATGATCTCTGACATGCAGAGTACGGCGGCGCGCGCGCAGCTCGCCGAGCTTCTGAAGTACGCGACTATCATCGTATCCAGCCTTCCGCTGATCGTGATGTATCCGTTCTTCCAGAAGTACTTCGACAGCGGGATCATGGCAGGTTCGATCAAGGGCTGATGAAGCCGGGATTTTTTGGCAGACCGGGCTTTCGCAGGCTCAGGATGTTAAAAGCAAAAACAGAAGGTAAATAGAAAGGCAACTAAAAAATAAGAATATAATTTAAAACAAAGAAAGGAGATTCATGCAATGAGAAAAGCAGTAAAGGGCATGATCGCCACCGTATTGGCGGCCGGCATGGTGGCGTCTATGGGGATGACCGCTATGGCGGAGGATTTCTTCCCGGTAGAGGAGACCATTACCCTGACGGGTATGACCACCTATCCGGACAACACGGAGTCAGACCCGAACAACCGCACCATCTTCAAGAGACTTGAGGAGAAGAGCAACGTACACATTGATTGGACGGCCATCGCGAACAGCCAGTGGGATGAGACCAAGAACACAAAATTGACCAACCCGAACTATCTGACTGATTTCATCTTCAACGCGAACTTTTCGGACAGTGACCTTTTAAGATTCGGCGAGGAATACGAAGCGATCCTCCGGCTGAACGATTACATCACGCCGGAGATCATGCCGAACCTGTGCGCGGTATTTGAGAAATTCCCGGAGTACAAGGCAATGTCGACGGATGTAAACGGCAATATCTGGGCCTTCCCGTGGATCGAGCAGCTCGGCTCCGGCAAGACGGCGATCCAGACCGTCAGTGAGATGCCGTTCATCAACAAGGCGTGGCTCGACTTCCTCGGACTTGAGGTTCCGACGACGGTCGATGCGTTCAAGGACGCTCTGATCGCGTTCCGTGACAATGCAGACAAACTCAAGGAAGAGTTCGGCATTGACGGTGACATCATCCCGATGTCCTGCATCGTGAATGACGGTAGCCAGGATCCGGCACTTCTGATCAACGGCTTCGGCGAAGGCTACGGCGACAACGACCAGGGCAGACATATCGCAGTGGATAATGACGGAAAGGTGTTCTCCACCGCTACGACGGAAGGCTTCAAGAAGGGCATGGCGTGGCTGCATGAGCTGTACGCTGAGGGCCTGATCGATCTGGAAGCGTTCACGCAGGATTGGTCCACCTACGTAGCGAAGGGCAAATCTGGCCGCTACGGCGTCTGCTTCAGCTGGGATGTAGGCAACATCGCGACTCTGGACGGCTGGGTTCCGCTTCCTCCGCTTGAGGCTGACACAAAGAACATCACTCCGGAGCCTGCTTCCTTCACGAGCGGCTACACTCGCGGTCGTTGCGTCGTGACGGCTCTTGCCAAGGATCCTGAGATGGTCTGCCGCTGGCTTGATCTGATGTACGATCCGTACCAGTCTCCGCAGAACAACTGGGGTACCTACGATGAAGGCGATGATTTCGATATCTTCGTGATGGGCGAGAACGAGAACGGCGATCCGATGCTGCAGCACGCTCCGCTGGGTGACGCTTCCCCGGTAGAGGTTCGTGAGGCTGAGAGCGTAAACGGTCCGCTGGCAGTGCTCGAC
>CANQEB010000241.1 GCA_947594085.1 uncultured Lachnospiraceae bacterium
AGATGCTGTAGCCTACCTGATAAGGGCTACGCTCCTTGACGTCGATCGTGATCATCATGCCGGTCTTGCCCTCGTCGGCCGCCTTGCATGCCAGATAACCTACGTTGAACGCCTCGTTGATGTCGTTCAGGGAAGCGATGTGGGTCGCCGCTCTCTGCAGGGTGGAGAACTCGATCGCGCGGGTCTTCAGGCCGGTCTCAGCCGCGATCTTGTTCGCCAGCACGACCGCGCAGCCGGAGAGCTGCTTGTGGCCGAACGCGTCCACGTAATCGGAACCGCCGCCGAGCTCGCAGACAAATCTGCCGTCCGCGATCTTGATGCCCTCGGACACCGCGATCACCACGGAGCTCTTCTTCGCCGCCAGATCCTTGACTCTCGCCATGAAGTCGTCCATGTCGAAGGTCACTTCCGGAAGATAGATCATATCCGGGCCCTCGCAGTCCTCATCCCTGGAGAGCGCCGCAGCCGCCGTCAGCCAGCCCGCGTGCCGTCCCATGATCTCAACCACGCACACGGTCGGCTTCTCGATGCCGAAGCTCGCGTTGTCGCGGATGATCTCTTTTAAGGAGGTTGCGATATATTTCGCCGCGGAACCATAGCCCGGGCAGTGGTCGGTGATCGGAAGGTCGTTGTCGATCGTCTTCGGCACGCCCATGAATCTCTGGGTCTTGCCCTTCAGAGCCGCGTAGTCGGACAGCATCTTGATCGTGTCCATCGAATCGTTGCCGCCGATGTAGAACAGGCACTCGATGTCGTACTTCTCCATGATCGCGAAGATCTTGTCGTAGACTTCCTCGTTGCCCTCGATCTTCGGGAGCTTATAACGGCAGGAGCCGAGGAACGCCGACGGAGTCCTCTTCAGGAGCTCGATGTCCTTGTCCTCTTTGATATACTCGCCCATGTCCACCAGATCCTCGTTCAGGAAGCCCTGGATACCGTGATGCATGCCGTAAATTTTCTTCACGCCGAGCTCTCTCGCCTTGCTGACTACGCCTGCGAGGCTGGAATTGATGACCGCTGTCGGGCCGCCCGACTGACCTACTACAATGTTTCCTTTCATAATGAAACTCCTCCTGTATGTGTGTTGTTTTTATATATAAAGCCTGAGAATTGCTCCGTGCCTTCGGCACTTTCGCAATTCTACAACAGCTTTTACCACTCAAACTTCTTCTCGAAGTACGCCTTCAGATCCTCGATCTTCACGCGCTCCTGCTCCATCGTGTCGCGGTCGCGCACGGTCACAGCGCCGTCCGTCTCGGAATCGAAATCATAGGTGACGCAGAACGGCGTCCCGATCTCATCCTGCCTGCGATAGCGCTTGCCGATATTACCCCTGTCGTCAAACTCGCAGTTGTAATATTTCGTGAGCATCGTGTAGACCTTCTCCGCGCCCTCATTCAGCTTCTTCGAAAGCGGCAGCACGCCGATCTTGACCGGAGCAAGCGCCGGATGGAAGTGAAGCACGGTGCGCATGTCGCCGCCCTCAAGCTCCTCCTCATCGTAAGCGCTGCACAGGAACGCCAGCACGACACGGTCCGCGCCGAGCGACGGCTCGATCACGAACGGGATGTATTTCTCCTTCTTCTCATCGTCAAAGTACGACATGTCCTCGCCGGACACATTCTGGTGCTGCGTCAGATCGTAATTCGTGCGGTCCGCGATGCCCCAGAGCTCGCCCCAGCCGAACGGGAACAGGAACTCGATGTCCGTCGTCGCCTTGCTGTAGAAGGAAAGCTCCTCCTTCTCGTGGTCGCGCACGCGCATCTCCTCTTCCTTCATGCCCAACGACTTCAGCCAGTTGATGCAGTAGCTTCTCCAGTAGTCGAACCACTCGAGGTCCGTGTCCGGCACGCAGAAAAACTCAAGCTCCATCTGCTCGAACTCTCTGGTGCGGAACGTGAAATTGCCCGGCGTGATCTCGTTGCGGAAAGACTTGCCGATCTGCGCGATGCCGAACGGCACCTTCTTGCGGGACGTCCGCTGCACATTCTTGAAATTGACGAAAATACCCTGTGCCGTCTCCGGGCGCAGGTAAACCGTATTCTTCGCGTCCTCGGTCACGCCCTGGAAGGTCTTGAACATCAGGTTGAACTGGCGAATGTCGGTGAAATTATGCTTGCCGCAGGACGGGCACGGAATATTGTGTTCCTCGATGAAATTCTTCATCTCCTCCTGCGAGAACGCGTCGACCGATTTTTCCAGAGTGATTCCCTGCTCCTTGCAGAAATCCTCGATGATCTTGTCCGCGCGGAAACGCTCGTGACACTCCTTGCAGTCCATCAGCGGATCTGAGAACCCACCGAGATGTCCCGACGCCACCCAGGTCTGCGGATTCATCAGGATCGCACAGTCCACGCCGACATTGTACGGATTCTCCGTGACAAACTTCTGCCACCACGCTTTCTTGACATTATTCTTCAGCTCCACGCCAAGATTGCCGTAATCCCAGGTGTTCGCGAGTCCGCCATAAATCTCGGAGCCCGGGTATACAAACCCTCTGCCCTTCGCAAGAGCGACAATCTTCTCCATCGTCTTTTCCATAATAATCTCCTCCGATTTTCTTTATATTTATAAGAATGCGCCGGGCAAAGACACCTCCGAGTAAACACCACGAAAAGTCCTTCCCGGAGACGCTCTGCCCTTTTGCAGGTTTCAATATAAACTACTGAATGTCATCAAAGATGATATAGACCCGATTAGCGGCCGAGCGCTCCGCAAAAGAGAATTCCTGGGGCTTATAGACCGCATTTGACGGCAGGACAAGCACTGTATCCTCTTCTTGCTCGCCCGTGGCATTCACTACATCCTCCGACAGGACCTCCGCATTCGCGCTCACATATAAGACGCGCCCCGGCACCTGAACCTCCTGTGGCGCTTTTAGGATCAGTACCTGCTTGTCCAATTCCCGGACGACCTCGCTCCCGTCCACCGTATCGGACTGCACGACACCATCTTCCACCGTCTTGTACGGCACGTCGAAAAGATATCCCTCGAGCTGAGCGCTGATAATCGTACCATAGAAAAATTCCGTATTATTAAACTCGGCATAATCCTCCGGAGAAGCATATAGCAAGGTCAGGCTGATATTTCCATCCTCTGTCTCCAGGCTGCTGACTTTGATCGTGTCCTCTCCATGAACTTTATTGTAATCTGCCACTTCACTCTGAATCATCGTCTCAAGCTCAGTAGCATCATAATATGCTGCATCAAGCGTATCGCTGATGATCTCTGTCACGCTGCCATCCGCAGCAATCGATACAGCTGCCGGCTCCTGCGGTTTCCACGAATTGTAGCCCAAAAGCTCACAGCCCGTAAGCATCATAACACCGGATGCCAGAATTACCAGCGTTCCCGTCCTTTTCCCTTCCATGCATGCCCTCCCCTGTGGCTGCGCCGGACAATGCAGCCATATTGGCCGTCCTCCCCGTACACTGCAATAAATCCAATATATTATACATGCAAAACATAAAGGTTTCAACACTTGTTTTCGTTTTTGCCAGAGTTCTTGTTATCGCCAATGCTTTCACTCTGTGAAAAGTGATCCTCTGATATGTATTCCGACTCCTGCGGTTCAAGCCTTGCCACCATACTCTCCAGAATGTCAAGCGATTTAAACTGCCGGTCGACATGAATTCGATTAAAATGATCCTGCACGCTGCGAAATTCCGCAAAAACAGGCTGCGTCAACGTAAATGTATACAGCTTCCCAACTGGCGCACTCAGCACATACGCCAGCGCGTACCGCGTCGCCTCCTGCAAAGACGTATCCTCCGCCGTCTCATAGGGATATTCCCCGTTTTGCACC
>CANQEB010000242.1 GCA_947594085.1 uncultured Lachnospiraceae bacterium
CTCATACGGCAGTTCGCTGAACTTCTTCATCTCCATCTCAATATCACTCCCGGCGAGGGGCCCGCGACCGACACATTTGCCATTTGGCGAGGTTATTTCGAGCCTAGTGGCAAAGCGCACCCTGGTGGGCAAAGCGAAGCTTTTTCGAGGTTGAGCACGGCTCAGTAACCTAAATCAAAAATGAAAAAAGGAGAGTGCAGATTATGATGAATTACAAAAAGTATACGCGTCAGTATTTTATGCCGCCGACACCGAGCATGAAGTGGGCTGAAAAGGAGTATGTGGACCATGCGCCGGTATGGTGCAGCGTGGACCTGCGCGACGGCAATCAGGCGCTGGTCGTGCCGATGTCCCTGGAGCAGAAGATCAAGTTCTTCAAGCTTCTGGTCGAGGTCGGTTTTAAGGAGATTGAGGTCGGCTTTCCGGCGGCCTCTGACACGGAATATCAGTTCCTGCGCAGACTGATCGAGGATAATCTGATCCCGGATGATGTGACGGTGCAGGTGCTGACACAGGCGAGAGAGCATATCATTCGCAAGACATTCGAGGCATTGAAGGGCGCGAAAAACGCAATCGTTCATGTTTATAATTCCACATCTCTGGCGCAGCGCGAGCAGGTGTTCGGTATGTCGAAGGAGGAGATCCTGCAGATCGCTGTGGATGGAGCAAAACTTCTGAAGGAACTCACGGAGGAGGCCGGAGCGGACTATCGCTTCGAGTACAGTCCGGAGAGTTTCACCGGCACGGAAGTGGATTATGCGGTGGATGTCTGCAACGCGGTGCTGGATGTCTGGCAGCCGACCGCCGATCGCAAGGCGATCATCAACCTGCCGAGCACGGTGCAGATGTCGATGCCGCACGTTTACGCGAGCCAGATCGAGTATGTAAATGAACACCTGAAGTACCGCGAGAACGTGGTGCTCTCTCTGCATCCGCACAATGACCGCGGCTCGGGAATCTCGGACGCGGAGATGGGTATGCTCGCGGGCGCGGACCGCATCGAGGGCACACTGTTCGGAAACGGTGAGCGAACCGGCAACGTGGATATCGTGACACTGGCGCTCAATATGTACGCACAGGGTGTCGACCCGGAACTCAACTTCACAAATATGACGGATGTGACGGAGAAATACGAGGAGTACACGGGGATGAAGGTGGACGAGAGAAGTCCGTACAGCGGCGCGCTCGTGTTCGCGGCGTTCTCCGGCTCGCACCAGGATGCGATCGCGAAGGGCATGAAATACCGTGAGGATCACAATTGTGAGACCTGGACGGTGCCGTATCTGCCGATCGATCCGACCGACATTGGCCGCTCTTACGACGCGGACGTGATCCGCATCAACAGCCAGTCTGGCAAGGGCGGCGTCGGCTACATTCTGGAGCAGCATTTCGGACTGAAGCTGCCGAAAAAGATGCGCGAGGCGATGGGCTACATTGCGAAGGGCGTTTCCGACGAGCTGCACAAGGAACTGCAGCCGGAGGAGATCTTCGAGCTCTACAAGGAGAAGTTCGAGAATATCACCGAGCCGTACAAGATCGAGGAGGTACACTTCAAGCAGCACAACGGCATCATCGCCGAGGTGACTGCGACCTACGAGGGCAAGAAGAGCGTGATCGTCGCTTCCGGCAACGGTCGTTTGAACGCGGTGAGCAATGCGATGAAGCGCCACTTCCGCCTGGAATATGACCTCGTGACCTATGAGGAGCACGCACTGGAACAGAGCTCCAGCTCGCGCGCAATTGCCTATGTCGGCATCCGAGATAAGGACGGCAAGACTCATTTCGGTTCTGGCGTGGACGTGGATATTATCAAAGCATCGATCGATGCGCTGCTGACCGCAATTAATCACATGACGACGGCGCACGCGAAAGCGTAAGCTGGAATCGGTCGTACAGAGATACGGGAATCGATGTCCGTATTTAAGAGGCAGGGCACTTTCGGAAGAAATCTGCAGGGATACTTCCGGAGGTGTCCTATTTTTTTGTATCGTCACTAGGACATTTGGGCGAACGTCTGGAAAACAGATCTGTTTTTGGACAATGTATACAAAAGAGAGAAAAGTTTTCTATAGGATTAAGAATATAATTGACAATAAAATGCATTAGTTGTATACTAAATTACGAAATATTGCTGCGCGGAAATCGTGGCAAAAATATAAAAAAACACATACAGGAGGTAGCATCTATGAAGGCAAGAAAAGTAATGGCAGCTGTCCTCTCAGCTGCAATGGTAGTGTCATCCGCTATGGTCGTGAGCGCGGACGACCCGATTACCCTGACGCTCTGGGGAGCTGAGGAGGATCAGGATCTGCTGAAGGAGCTTGTGGAGGATTTCAAGGCAGCTTATCCGGATCAGGAGTTTGATATCTCGATCGGCGTTGAATCCGAGTCCACGGCGAAGGATACGGTTCTGACAGATATGCAGGCTGCGGCCGATGTGTACGCGTTCGCGAGCGATCAGATCTATGATCTCGTAGAAGCAGGCGCTCTGGCGAACCTGGACGAGTACGACGAGGCGTTCCAGGCGTTTGCGGGGAAGTCCATTGAAGATGTGAAGGCGGCGAACAATTCGGGTTCTGTTACGGCGGCTACTGTGGACGGCGGATTTTATGCGTTTCCGTTCGCGGGCGACAATACGATTTTCCTTTACTATGATTCCTCCATCGTTTCCGATGAGGCAGCGCAGTCCTGGGATACGCTCCTTGCGGCGGCTCAGGATGGCAATAAGAAGGTCGGCATGACGCTGAACTCCGGCTGGCACAACGTAGGCTTCTTCTACGGTGCCGGATTCACGACGGCTCTCAACGCTGACGGAACGACTACGATCGACTGGAACGGCACGAGCGCGGACGGATATACCGGCGTGGATGTGACGAAGGCTATGCTTGACATTGCAGCGAATCCGGCGTTCCAGGCAGTTCCGGAGGGCGATCTTTCCAACCAGATCGCGTCCGGCTCTCTTTGCGCAGCACTTTCCGGCACATGGGATGCGACTGCGGCACAGGAGGCGTTCGGCGACGGCTATGCGGCGACGAAGCTTCCGACCTTTACGCTGAACGGCGAGCAGGTGCAGCAGGGTTCTGCATTTGGCTACAAGTTCATGGGTGTAAACGCATACTCGGAGAACATTGGCTGGGCGGCGGTTCTGGCAGAGTTCCTGACCAACGAGCAGAGTCAGGTGAAGCGTTTTGATCAGCGTCAGATCGGCCCGACCAATCTGGCGGCGGCAGAGGCGGATTCCGTCAAGGCAAACGCGGCAGTAAGCGCGGCGGTAGCGCAGGCTCCTTACGGCGTGATCCAGATGGTCGGCGGAAAGTACTGGGATGCGACGGCAAGCTTTGGTCAGAGTATTGCGGACGGCAAGATCGACGTCAACGACGACGCGGCTATCCAGGCGGCTCTCGACGAGCTGGTAGCGGGCGTTTCTGCACCGGTTGAATAATCACAGTATGCTGCATATGCGGCTTCTGTAGGGTTTGAATCTGTCCGGGCTGTCGCAGAATGAAAATGCGGGAGATTTCAGCGAAGGAGTCTTCAACAACATTGTGCGGCAGCCTGACTTTTGCCAAAAGAGAGGCTGCAATTTCTGGGAGGAGACGATATGGGCAAGAAATCCAAAAACGGATTTATCGCGGCGGCTGGCGCCTTTTTCGGCGCGATCGGCCGCTTTCTGGCGGACTTCGGCAGCGCGGTCGCAAAGGGTGACGCGTTTGTCAAGCTGTCTCTGCTCGTTGGTCAGGAACTCTGCCAGAACCGCCGC
>CANQEB010000243.1 GCA_947594085.1 uncultured Lachnospiraceae bacterium
AGAGAATGATCCGCGAGGCAGAAGGCCAGGCGGAGGCGATCCTGAAGGTACAGCAGGCGAAGGCCGAGGGTATCCGCCTGATCAAAGAGGCAGGTGCGGATCAGGCCGTACTGACGATGAAGAGCTTTGAGACGCTCGAGAAGGTGGCGGACGGCAAGTCCACGAAGATCATCATCCCGTCCGAGCTGCAGAACGTGGCCGGGCTCGTGAGCGCGGTGACAGAGGTCGCAAAGGAAGCGACACAATAAAAGTACTTTGGGGAGAGGATATTATGAATCTGAAGGGCAGGAATTTTCTGACGCTTCGGGATTTCACGCCGGAGGAGATCACGTATTTCCTCGATCTGGCGGCGGAGCTGAAGGCGAAGAAAAAGGCGGGGGAATTGACCCATTACTTTACGGGAAAGAATATTGCCCTGATTTTTGAGAAGACAAGCACGAGGACGCGCTGTTCGTTTGAGGTGGCGGCGCATGATCTCGGCATGCACGTGACGTATCTGGATCCGAAGGGCTCCCAGATCGGCAAGAAGGAGAGCATCCGCGACACCGCGCGTGTGCTCGGCCGGATGTACGATGGCATCGAGTATCGCGGCTACGGGCAGAGCATCGTCGAGGAGTTGGCGAAGTACGCGGGTGTCCCGGTCTGGAACGGCCTGACGAACGAGTATCATCCGACGCAGATGCTGGCGGACTGCTTGACAATCCGGGAGCATTTGGGAGAGCTGAAGGGTAAGCGGCTGGCGTATTTCGGCGACGCGCGCTACAACATGGGCAATTCGCTGATGATCGTCTGCGCGAAGCTCGGCATGCATTTTGTGGCGTGTACGGCGAAGGAATATTTCCCGGATCCGGAGCTTGTCGCGGCGTGTCAGGAGTATGCGAAAGCAAGCGGCGGTTCCATCACGCTGACGGAGAGCGTCGAGGAAGGCGCGAAGGGCGCGGACGTGATCTATACGGACGTCTGGGTGTCCATGGGCGAGCCGGACGAGGTCTGGGAGCAGAGGATCAAGGCGCTGCTGCCGTACCAGGTCAACACGCGGGTGATGCAGCTGGCCGGTCCGAAGGCGATCTTCATGCACTGCCTGCCGGCGTTCCACGATCTTGAGACGACGATCGGGCAGCAGATTCACGAGAAGTTCGGACTCGACGCGATGGAAGTGACGGACGAGGTCTTCGAGTCGGAGCAGTCGGTCGTCTTTGACGAGGCTGAGAACCGCATGCACACGATCAAGGCTGTGATGGCGGCGACGCTGGGCTACGAGATCGCAGGACGGTGATTGCGGCAATGCCGAGGCGAAGCATTGGCTTTGTCAACGCTGAAATGCAGAAGAGCGAGATCATGTGTGCAGCATAAAGAGCGAGTTCCTGCTTCAGAAGCAGACAGAGCGCATACGGTTTTGAACGGGGAAATATGAAATGAAATGCAGCGTGCTGACTGCGCTCGGACGTGCCGACGGGTTTGTGTCCGGGCAGGAGCTGTGCGAGGAGCTTCAGGTGTCCCGTACGGCCATTTGGAAAGTGATCAATCAACTGAAAGAAGAAGGCTATGAGATAGAATCCGTGCCCCGAAAAGGGTATCGGATTCTTCGTCGTCCCGATGTGGTGACCGCGGAGGAGATAGAGAGTCGCCTGCAAACAAAGTGGATTGGGCGGCCGGTCCGGTACTGTGCAGTGATCGATTCCACGAACAATGAGGCAAGGCGGCTGGCGGAAAACGGCGCGGCGTCAGGAACGCTCGTGGTTGCGGAGGAGCAAAATCAGGGCAAGGGCCGCCGTGGCCGCTCGTGGGTGATGTCCGCGGGCAGTGCGGTGGCGATGACGCTGCTTCTGCGGCCGGAGATCGCACCGACACATGCGTCTATGCTGACACTCGTGATGGGGATCGCCGTGGCGCGCGCCTGCAAGTCTTTCTGCGGTGTGGAGGCAAGGATCAAATGGCCAAACGACGTTGTGGCGGACGGGCGGAAAATCTGCGGGATCCTGACGGAGATGAGCAGTGAGATCGACTATATCAACTATCTCGTGATCGGTGCCGGGATCAATACGTACGTCCGGGATTTCCCGGCGGAGCTGGCGCAGAAGGCCGTCTCTTTGCATGAGCTGACCGGCTTCCAGCCGGACCGTGCGGGCCTGATCGCGGAGTGCATGCGGCAGTTTGAGCTCTGCTATGAGGAATTTCTGAAGACCCAGGACCTGAGCGGGCTGAAGGATGAGTACAACGCGTTGTTGGCCGGGATCGGTGATCGCGTGCGGGTGCTCGAGCCGGGCAATGAGTATAACGGCGTGTCGAAGGGGATCAATGAGCGTGGCGAGCTTCTCGTGCGCCGGGACAATGGCAAGATCGAGGAGGTCTACGCCGGCGAGGTGTCGGTTCGGGGAATCTACGGATACGTGTGAAAACAGTGAGCCAGGTACAGCATGTAACACACTTGTGTAGAACATGCTGTATCCGGCGAACGTCTATCATGAGCAGCGGAGGCATCGTAGAAGGCTGGGAGCAATGAATGAGGGCGGACGCGGGAATGCCGTAGGCAAGGAACGGCCGATTTCACACAGAGCAAAGATAGAAGAGTGCAGTGGAGGATTTTCATATGAGCGGGAATGGTACAGTCGTGCTCTGCGGCGCGAATTCATATGACGAAAAATATTATTTGAATGAGGCTTTTGCAAATCTTCCGACACAGATCAAGGAAGAGCTGCAGATCATGTGTGTGCTGTTCACGCATGACGTCGGCGGCATTTTTCTGCTTGAGTTTGATGAGAACGGCGAGCTTATGTTTCGGACACAGGCAGTGGAGGGGGATTATTCCTACGACGAGATTGGCGCTGCGCTGAAGATCAAGGAACTGCAGAGGGAGAAGGAGGATCTTCTTCGCTCCTTGCAGCTGTATTATCAGGTATTGACGAAGGGAATCGATTCGCTGGAGCTGTAGGCAGGTGAGAAATAGGACTGTCTGCGTTTAGGAAGGGGCCGAAAAGCAGGGCGGCCGTCATATCGTGACCTGCCGTGTACAAGATGTCTGCAGGATAAAAAGAGGGAGACAAGATCATAAAATTGAGAATCGGAAACGTAATTCTGGACAATAATATCATATTGGCGCCGATGGCAGGGGTATCCGACCTGCCATTTCGCTTGCTGTGCCGGGAGCAGGGCGCAGGCCTGGTCTGTACGGAGATGATCAGCGCGAAGGCAATTTCTTTTGGGAATAAGAATACCGCCGCGCTGATGGAGACGACGTCCGCTGAGCGGCCGGTGTCGCTGCAGCTTTTCGGCTCTGACCCGGATATAATCAGCCGAATGGCCGCATATATTGAAGAGCAACCGTTCGATATTCTGGACATCAATATGGGCTGTCCGGTCCCGAAGGTAGCGGGAAACGGAGAGGGCTCTGCTCTGATGCAGAATCCGAAGCTCGTCGGGGAGATTGTCAGCAAGACGGTGCGCGCGACGAAGAAGCCCGTGACAGTCAAGATACGGAAGGGCTTTTCGGAGGATGCGGTCAACGCGGTGGAGATCGCGCGGATCGCGGAAGCTTCCGGGGCGGCGGCGGTCGCGGTGCACGGAAGGACGAGAGAGCAGTATTACTCCGGCAAGGCGGACTGGGATATCATCCGGCAGGTCAAAGAGGCGGTGCGCATTCCCGTGATCGGCAACGGCGATGTGAACTCGTCGCAGAAGGCGAAGCAAATGCTGGAAGAGACCGGTTGCGATGCGGTTATGGTTGGCCGGGCTGCGCGCGGCAACCCGTGGATCTTCCGGG
>CANQEB010000244.1 GCA_947594085.1 uncultured Lachnospiraceae bacterium
TCTCTCCGAGGAGAGCCGTCGTATGCAGGAAATGATGAAGATGTACAACATGTACGGCATGGATCCGTCCATGTTCGGCGGGGACGAGACACTGATCCTCAATGCGAACAACAAGCTTGTTCAGTACGTCGCGGGGCATAAAGACTCCGACAAGGTTCCGATGATCTGCGAGCAGCTCTACGATCTCGCGATGATCTCGCACAAGCCGCTCGCGCCGGAGGAGATGACGAAATTCATCGCCCGCAGCAATGAGATATTGATGATGTTCGCAAATTAAATCCTCCCGCTTTTTGGGCTGGGCTGCCGTGATATGCGGCAGCCCCCTTTTTGCCCGAAAAACAGGAGGATCGCTTTGCGAAAAGGATCCGTGTCCTTTTTCTTAAATGTTAAATGTGCCTTTTGAAGAGTAGGTCTTCCCTTTCAGAATAGATTTCCCGGATTCATTATAGACTTTGTGGTTGCTCCCGTTGAGCTTGATCTTCCTGGTGACGGTCAGCTTCCCGCCCTTATTTACCATGATCGGATAGCTCCAGCTGCTGGTGAAGATTCCTCCATCGACCTCGACGGTGCCCGCCACGCTCAGCAGATTTGTATTCTTCTTTGCGCTGAACCTTCCGCCCTTGACCGTCAGGCTCGCGCCGGAAGCGACATAGGCTGTTACGGTTTTCGAAGTGTTGTTGTTGAAAGTTCCTCCCGTCACCGTGGTCTTGCCGCCCTGAAGATTCAATGTACCGGCGTTCTCTCCGCGGAATGTACCGCCTTTGATCGTCAACGTTCCTTTGCGCACTAAGACGACGGAATGTTGAGCTTTCTGGTCGAGCGAATAAAACGTCCCCTCCTTGACGACGACAATGCCTCCATCCTGATAGAGCACGCCCTTATCCGAATTCACCACCACGTTGTTGATCGTGAGCTTTCCTTTTTTGATATTATAGAGTGCATTGCCCACTTTAGGTATGAAAGTCGCCTTATTGATAACGGTCGTTCCGAGATTCAGCAGCTGTTCATAGGATCCGCTCTGAATCGTCAGCTTCGCTCCCTTCTCGACCCGGACCGCATCGTGGACCATTCCGTTCTTGAGCGTCACATTGCCCTTCGCGATACAAAGTACGCCCCTGGCCGATTCAATGTCCTGATATGTATGCTCATTCGCGTTTGAGAGCGTGTGCTCGTTCAGGTCAAGGGTAAATTTCACGTTCTTCTTTGACACGACCTCCCCATCCGGCGCGACGTCCGCCTGAAGCTTGATCGTCTGCCCTTTCTTGACGGCATTCAGCGCACTCTCAAGCGAGCTGTACCCCTTGCTGCCGATCTTTGCGACGGTTGGAGATTTTGCCGATGCCACAGAACCGCACACAAGCAGGCAAAGAGCCACCAGCATAAGCATTTTCATCCGTTTCTTTTTCATTTCCTAATTTCCTCCTTTTGGAATAGATATCAGTATTATACAAATATATCATATATATCGCAATATATAGTTTCTATATTATAGTTTCATTTTTCTTCGCATACTTTTGCTCCTTGCACATATGTTTCCTCTAGATCACATCAATTCGCCGCCAATTCGCATCTTAAATGCTTGACTTTGATCACTATTATTATATAATATTAGGATATGGCGATTGTTCACATGTGCGGTTTGTGTGAGCTTTCGGAATATACAAACATATATTAAACTGAGTTGATATACGGGAGATAATGCAGGTTATGGGATCACAAAAGCGCAGACGCAGAAGAAAGCAGGACCGACTGGTTCTAAATCTTTTAATTATAGTTACCTTGGTTCTCGTCGTTTTTGAGGGGAAGCTGGTCTATACAATGTTCAGCCATCACTCTTCTATGAGCGAGGCACATGCCACCAGTACCGCTGGAACGACAGTCACGTCGAATGGCTCTGTCTCCGAATCAGAGGCGAAGCAAAAGCCGACAACAGCCTTGCTCTCGGAGAGTTATGATACCGTATTCGGAGAGACTACCCTTGCGGGTCTTCCTGACAAATTTACGACGGCTTCCGCACCTGCGGAGAAGAACGATACCCTGCCCACAGTGTCCGATCCGGACAGTCCCGCGATCGTTCCGAAGTCCGAGACAAGCGTCGATGATTCCTATTTCTCAGACGCTGTGTTTATCGGTGACTCGCGAATGGAAGGCTTCCGCAACGCTTCCGGCATTACGCAGGGACAATTCTTTACAAGCGTAGGTATGTCTCTTTCCTCGATGCGAAGTGATCCTATCATTTCCACATCGGAGGGAAATATTACAGTGGCTGCCGCTCTCTCCGGCGGACTTTACAACAAGATTTATATCATGCTCGGGACGAACGATCTCGGCGAGTACGACTGGAATTCCTTCCGGGACGGTTTTATCTCTACCATGGAGCGTTTTCAGGAGATTCAGCCAACTGCAATTATCTATGTCTGCAGCGTCATTTATGTAGATGAATCCAAGGCCTCTTCCACGCAGTACGTCAACAACGCCAACGTAGATAAAGTAAATTCTATTCTATTGGATATCTGCGCGGAGAAGGGATATTATTATCTCGATCTGAATGAATTTCTGTCAAACGGTTATGGAGCGTTGATCGACGGTGCTTCCAGTGACGGCGTACATCTGTATGCGAAATACTGTCAACAGATGCTGGACTATCTCAAGAGCCACTACATAGAGGTTGAGGCTTCCGACGGCGAAGGAGAATCTGAGCATGTCACCGGAGCCGAGACAGAGGCTGCAGCGGATGATGAAAATTCTGACACGGAAAACTCCGGCGAAGAGGAAGTCTGAGCAGCAAAAGAAAAGCCTGATACATGAAAGAATTTTCGGACTATTCAAATATAAAAATCAGAGGAGAATCAAACTGTTATGAAAAAATGGACATGGATTATCTGTTTCGCGGCGATGACACTTGGATTGACAGCCTGCGGTGGCAAAAAAGAAAACGTATCCGTAGATATTCCAAAGCTTGCAGAAGAACTTTTGACGACCGTCAGCTCCGACCAGCTCACCGAGACAGCCTCCGATATGCTGCCCTCGATCTATTTCTATGAGCCAGACGATGTCGCATCGGCCGTCGCATATGCCAGTTCCGGCACGACAGCCTGTGAAATTGCCGTGATTCAGTCCAAGGACGCGAAAAATACAGAGGCAATCGAAAAGCTTCTGCAGACAAGAGTTGACAATCAGTCTGCGCTTTACGCCTCATACAATGAATCCGAGGTTTCCAGACTGGATGATGCCATCATCGAGAGTGCCGGCGTTTACACCGTGCTGTGCGTCTGCGATGACACAGACAAGGCAGAAGAAATCCTTGACGGATACGGCTTCTAACTACCGGAAAATACTTCCGCAACATGCATCAATTTCAAGCACAGTAAGCTGCTTCCGCAACATGCATCTATTTCAAGCGCGGTAAGCTGCTTTCACAACATTCGTCTCGACAACTATGATAGAAGAAGTCTTCTCAAGTCCGGCATCCCCCATCCTTGCCGGTTTTTCGGGAGTCCCAAATCTACAGTGGACTCCCTGAGTCTCATTTTCACCTGAACATTCGTCAAGTACGGTTCCCTCTCCAGAAGCAGCGCAATGCAGCCGCTTATCGCCGGAGCAGCCATCGATGTCCCGCTTTTGCGCGCATAATACTGGCCCTGTCTCCACAGCGGTGAGCACGACACAATGTTGGTCCCGGGCACTACCAGCTCAGGTTTGCAAATACATTCATGGGTTGGCCCGCATCCGGAATAA
>CANQEB010000245.1 GCA_947594085.1 uncultured Lachnospiraceae bacterium
CGCTATCTGTGATGATGACAGGCCGCGTGCGGATCACATGGTCGGAGCCTTCTGTGCCGTTGTTCTCGATGAAGACGCGGCATGGCTTCCCCTGATCATCCGTGCCTTCCAGAATGTAGCGGGCGGACAGTGTCATGGGCTTTCCGTCCGCATGCATCTGTGTGTCTACTCCGTGGGGCAGGATTTTTCCGTGGAAATATGGACCGTCCGCCGTGCCGGAAAACGCGACCATGCAGGCGGAATGCCCTGCACTTTTTACTTCTATGACATCGTCAAGGGACACATTTATTCTTAGAACTTCTTTCATAAGCTTTGTTTCTCCCGGGAAAATGATGATACAAAAGTTTCTCATCGTCGCTGGTCGTACTGGATCATGCGGTATTACAAGATTTTACGTGAACTGTGCGGCGCTTAAATACGGTTTTTACGCATAAATTCCAGCGCTTTTTCTGCCGATTCCGCGTCCTTTGCGGGCGTGAAGCCGTGCCCTTCCCCCTCGTAGACAATCAGTTCTGCGTGTGGGTAAGTCTCTTTGAGACGGACGGAATAGGAAAGCGCCACGACAGGATCCTGATCGCCATGGAAGATCAGCACTTCTTTGTCGAAATGCCTGACGGTCTCATACGGATCCATGCCGTGGACGGCGAGGCAGTAGCAGCTTCCGAGCTCTATGCCCCAGAAGTTTTCTGTCTCAGGGATGTCTTTCGGATCCGGATAACGTCTGATCCAGTCATCCGGAATGCAGAAGGCCGGGTAATACAGGACGATCGCACGTACATCTTTGGGGCATTCCGCCGACGCGAGCGCCGATACAAAACCACCCTGGCTTTTCCCGAGCAGAAAAATGTTGGAACTGTCCACGCAGTCTAGAGACTTGACGTATGCGAGCAGAGCAAGAAGATCCTCCTTTTCCGTGAGGACAGACATTTCGGAGGTTTTTCCGCTGCTCCTGGAGGTCGGCGTCCCTCCGCAGAAATCAAAGGCGAGCGCGACATATCCGTGCGACGCGAAATAGCTGCCCTCCATTGTGAAATCCCTGCCGGAACCGCCGTATCCGTGGCTCATAATAACCGCCGGACATTTTTCGTCTGTCTGCGGGAGATAAAGCGTCGCAAAGATCTGATTCGCGCCGCGGGGAATCCGCATTTCTTTTGTCTCAAACTGGTACGATCCGTTTTTCATAGCTGTCTCCTTCTTGTGCAATATTTGAAAATTTCGTTATATTGCCATCCGTCAGTGTTCCCCTGAACTGTTTGCCGATGAACGCAGTTAAATCATACATAGATGAGGGGTACTTTGTCAAGAAGCGAGACGGTATGAGTTCATATATGGACTTTGGTTTTACAAATGCAAAAACTGGACAAAAGGACGATGTTTTCTGTTGACAAATGCACAAATTTATGTTATGTTTATGCAACAATATAATCAAAATGAACAAGAACAGGAGGTATCGGGATGAGTAGCCAGACATTACGTGAAGCCAGGAAATACGAAGAAGCGACTGAAAAGATGATTCAGGCCGATGAAAGACCGGATTTTCATCTCTCCACGCGCGTCGGCTGGATGAATGATCCGAATGGGTTTTCTTTTTATAATGGAAAATATCATTTATTTTATCAGTATTATCCCTATGCGACTTATTGGGGGCCGATGCATTGGGGCCACGCGGTGAGCGAAGACCTTCTGCATTGGGAATACCTGCCGGCGGCGCTTGCACCGGATACTCCGTACGACAGGGACGGCTGTTTCAGCGGAAGCGCGATCGAGCTTCCGGACGGTCGGCAGCTGTTGATGTACACAGGTGTTCTGACCACGACGTTGCCGGAGGGCGGAAAACGGGATATCCAGACGCAGTGCATTGCGGTTGGGGACGGCGTGGATTACGAGAAATATGAGAAGAACCCGGTTCTGGACGCGAAGGATTTGCCGGAGGGAAGCAGTATCTACGATTTTCGGGATCCGAAGCTCTGGAGAAAACAGGACGGTACATATTGCTGCGTAGTGGGCAACCGGCCAGCGGACGGGAGCGGCCAGATTCTTCTTTTTACGAGTCAGGACGGCTTCGACTGGAAGTTCAAGAAGGTGCTTGCCGAGAACCGGAACCGTTTCGGCAAAATGTGGGAGTGCCCGGATTTCTTCCAGCTTGACGGGAAGCAGGTGCTTCTCACCAGTCCGCAGGATATGTTCCCGCAGGGCTTTGAATATCACAACGGGAACGGAACGCTTTGTCTGATCGGCACCTACGATGAAGAGACGGATACCTTTACGGAGGAGCATGATCAGTCGGTCGATTACGGGATTGATTTTTACGCGCCTCAGACTATCCTCACGCCGGACGGCAGGAGAGTGATGATCGGGTGGATGCAGAACTGGGACACCTGCAACATGCACAGACAGCTGGATGAAGAGCTGTGGTTCGGCCAGATGAGCATTCCGCGGGAGCTTTCTATTCGGGACGGGCGTCTGTACCAGCAGCCGATCCGGGAGCTGGAGCAGCTTCGACGCGGGGAAGTCCGATATGAGGATGTGTGCTTCGACGGGACGATCAATCTGGATGGGATCAAAGGACGCAGGATCGATATGGAGCTTGAGGTATCCTCGGAGGATGAGGAGAAGGTATATCAGAGATTCGCGGTGCGCTTTGCCCAGAATGCGGATTATCAGACGTCGATCAGCTATCGTCCGTACGAGGAGGTTCTGAAGATCGACCGCAAGTTCTCCGGCTCCCGCCGCGCGATCATCCATCAGCGTAGAAGCAAGGTGCTTTCGGAGAAAGGGAAGATCAAGCTTCGGATCATTCTTGACCGGTTCAGCGCGGAGGTATTTGTGAACGACGGCAGGCAGGTCATGACGGCGACGATCTACACGGAGCAGGCCGCGGACGGGATCTCCTTCTTCGCGGACGGCCGTGTGCGGATGAATGTTGTGAAATATGAGCTGGCGGCCGGATGACGGCATAGTTTAGGGATTTTGTAACCTCTGGAAAATATGGCATAGTCGTTAAAACGGCTATGTCGTTTTTGGCTTGCTTAGAAGCGGACAGGTCAATATTTGCAAAGGGCAACAGCTTCAGTGATGGTTTGCTGCTAGATATCCAGTCCGAAGTTTCTGATTTAAAGAAGCAGGAGAAGGATAATAGGTCAGGCACATCAATTATAGAAAAAGTTCCTTTTTCTGCTGTATCACGATGGGAGGTGACCTATATATTACGGGAAGGCAGGCTGGAAAATGTATACAGCAGTTTTAAGTGCCCGATGTATTCCATTTCGCAGCTACAGAAAGACTCTCTTTTTGGGCTGTCTATAAAGGCTTCTACAACTCAGAAAAAAGGCATGATTCCTATGATTAGGATGTCTAATATAGTCAACGGTGAAATTGATTGCTCTGGCATGAAGTATTTGCCATATAAGTGTGCTGTTACAGATAAAGAGCCGGACAAGTGGTTGGAACGGAGTATTAACCAATTTCTTAAATTCTATGAAATAAGAAAACGACCATGCAGGAGCATTACATTCTTACATGGTCGTTCTTCTGTTGTCTCGCTTGAAGAAGATCGGTTTTAAATTTGCTTGTTTTGGCAAATCCCTAAGTTCAGCCTTTTAAACGCGCAGTCCTTTTTCGGTTGCAGTGCGCCCGGTGGCGCTTTTTATGCCTGCGTGAGATACCGCAGATATTCCAGCGCGGTGTCCATGCGGGGCGTGTTGCCGATGATGCCGAAATACACGGACGACCCGAAGC
>CANQEB010000246.1 GCA_947594085.1 uncultured Lachnospiraceae bacterium
GTGCATAAGCTCGCTTGCGCTCACCAAGCACCGGCGGCCCTCAATGATCTGCCCTGACACAGCAAGCCCCTTTGCCGGGCTGTGCTGTGTCCTTAGTGAATTAAACACGAATTCTACGCTCGCTCCGGCTCCTGGAAGCCCTCCCCGATCACCTCATTCGACTCCACGATGATCACGAACGCGCCAGGATCCACCTCGTGCGCGCGCCTGCGGATCGCGTACATCTCCTTGTTATTGCTTGCACAGAGAACAACCTCCTTATCCACCCCGGAATAGCCGCCTATCGCTTTGAGGATCGTCGCGCCGCGTCCGGCAATCTCGTCTACAGCATGCACCATCTCCTGCGGATAGTCTGTGATAATCATCGTCAGCTTGCCACCTCCGCCGTAGAGCACCTTGTCCATGACGCGCGAGTACAGATACGACAGGATCCAGCCATAGATTGCCGCGTCCACGCTTCCGAGCAGGGCTGCGCCTGCCCCGATCACGGCCGCATCCTGCACAAATGCGATCCTGCCGGCTGAGAGATGCGGCCTGTAATGTCGGACCGTCATAATGATAAAATCAAAGCCTCCCGTCGACGAGCCGCGCATAAACACCATACCGTAAGCGATGCCGCAGAGCACACCCGCGCAGATCGCGGCGAGAAGAAGTTCCCCGTGATAGGCCGGCAGCCGTGGTCCCAATGCGTCCATAATCACCGAGGTGATCGCCACAGTCTTTAGCGAACGCAAATAAAACTGCCGCCCCAATGTCCGGTAACACACAAGCGCGATCGGAATATTCAGCAGAATCGTCATTGTCCCGACCGGAGTCCCAAACAGGCGATACAAAATCAGTGCTACACCGGACACGCCCGACATCGGAAATCCAGCTGGTACCGCAAAACTGTAAGTCGCCGCTGCCAACAGCACACCGCTACAGATATCCACCAGAATATCAAGAAGCCATTTCATTTTCTTATTCTCCATATCTCCGCTCCTCCTATAAATAACCATAGTAGCACAAAGCATTCGCCCTGGATAGGCCGGGCCTTTCGTCAAAAAAGGACTGTCCACGGAGCAAACCGTTCAGATTTCCGGTATGCTTCGGGAACAGCCCTCTTTTCTCTTGTATTATTATATCCAAGCCGGTAAAAACCTTTCGCCCAACACGAAAGTCCTCCGGGATAAAATTCGCCTTTTCGCGCCTTTCTTACGCTTCCTTGCGGTTCGGCTGCTTGACGATCTCCGGCCTCGGCGAGATCTCTCCGGCCTTCGTCAGCGCGATCTTCGTCATCAGCGGTCCGGCCAGCTCATAGATGAGCACGGAGAACAGCGTGATGTTGCGGATCAGCCGACCAGCTTCGCCCATCGTCTCGGTCACGGTCATCGACATGCCGAGCGCCACGCCTGCCTGCGGAAGCAGCGTGATTCCGAGGTATTTGCGGATCTCATCACTGCACTTCATCCAGCGCGCGCCAAAGAACGCGCCGATATATTTGCCGAAGGAGCGGAACACAATATAAGTCACACCGATGCCGACGATTGCCACATTCGCGAATACGCCGAGCTCCAGCTCCGCACCGCTCAACACGAAGAACAATACGAACAGCGGAGCCGTCCACTTGTCCGCCCTCGCCATCATGTCCTCCGAGAAGTCACAGATATTGCAGAACACGGTCCCGAGCATCATGCACACAAGCAGCGATGAGAAGCCGATCTTCAGTCCCCCTACTTCGAACTTTGCCATCGACAATGCCACCGTAAACAGCACAAACGTGATGATGATCGACAGACGGCGGCTGTTCGACTCGAAATAGCGCTCCGCCACGGTAAGAAGCGCGCCCATCACCGAGCCCAGAAGCAGTGAAAGGATCACTTCCAGAAGCGGCTCCACGAGCACCGACACCACGCTGATCGATCCGCTCTCCAACGCCGAGGCAATGCCCGTCGACACTGCAAACACGACTAGTCCAATCGCGTCGTCCAGCGCAACGATCGGAAGCAGGATCCTCGTCAGAGGTCCGTCTGCCTTGTACTGTCGCACGACCATCAGCGTTGCAGCCGGGGCCGTCGCCGTCGCGATCGCTCCGAGCACCAGCGCCATCGACACACTGATCACATTCGGCATCAGATAATGCAATCCGATCATCGCAAAGTCGACCAGGACCGTCGCGGTCAGCGCCTGCGTGAACGCGATCACGGTCGCCTGCCGTCCGATCTTTTTTAATTGCGGAATACGAAACTCATTTCCGATATCAAACGCGATAAAGCCGAGCGCCACATCACAGAAGACTGAATACTCCTTCACGTTTGCCGCGTCCAGAAAACCGAGGCCCGCTATGCCGAGCTGTCCCAGCACATAGGGCCCCACCAATATGCCTGCCACGAGGTAAGCGGTCACGGCCGGAAGCTTCAGAAGCTTCGCCACACGCGACATCAGAAGTCCCGCCATCATCGCGACACTCAGGCTGAATAATTGTTCCATAATACGTCTCCTCTTTCCCTTTTCGTTTATTCCCGCTAAATTATAGCGCAGAAGCGGAAAATTTCAAGAGGAAATTTGCCTGTTATAAATACTGCTCCAAATCCTTGCGATCGTTCGAGAATTGGTACGCCGCCTGCGGGGTAATCGTCCCCTGATTCACCAAACGACACAGCTCACTGTTCAGCGTGTGCATGCCATAAGCAGCCCCGGACTGCATCGCCGTTCCCATCTGGTGCGCCTTAGCCTCGCGGACCAGGTTCAACACCGCGTCCGTCCCCACGAGAATTTCGGTCGCCGCGATACGTCCGCCGCCGGCAGCGATCGGGATCAGACACTGTGTCACAACCCCGTTCAAAACGCCGGAGAGCTGTGTGCGTACCTGATTCTGCGTCTCGGACGGACAGGCATCTATGATACGGTCCACGGTCTGCGCCGCACCAGTTGTATGTAGGGTAGACAGCACCAGGTGGCCCGTCTCAGCCGCCGTCAGCGCCGCGGAAATCGTCTCGTAGTCACGCATCTCACCCACGAGGATCACGTCCGGATCCTCACGCAGAGCGGAACGCAGCGCGGATGCAAACGACACCGTGTCGTGTCCTACCTCTCTCTGATGGATCAGCGATTTCTTCGTCTCATAAACATACTCGATTGGGTCCTCGATCGTGATGATATGGCGCGCTTCCGTCTCATTGATGTGATCCACCATCGCCGCCAGCGTCGTGGACTTGCCGCTTCCGGTCGGCCCGGTCACAAGGATCAGTCCTCTCGGCTTCTCTGCCATCTCCCGGAGTACATCCGGCAGCTTCAGCTCTGCGAGCGTCGGGATTGTGTTGTTCAGCAGACGGATTGTAGCCGCTGCCTTGCCCTGCTGCATGAACACGTTGACCCTCTGGCGGTTGCCATCTGAGGTCGTCAGCGAAAAGTCGATGTCCTCACCCTCGGCCAAGCGAGCTTTCTGCTTCTCATTCAGCATCGCCATGATCACAGCCCGCGTCTCCTGCGCATCCATCGGGATCCCCGCGCTCGTCATCGAGCCGTGCACACGAAAGATCAAATCCATCCCTTCCGAAATATGCACGTCCGAACAGTTCCTGCTCCGTGCCTGAAGCACAATCTGGTCTATCGTCATCTCTGTCTCCTCCTGTCATCAATTTAAATTCGTGTTTAGCGCACACCACAGTAACTTCCGAACGCCCGATGGGAATTGTCGATACCACGGCAAACACGTTCTCACTCGATTCGGCAACGCAGCGGTACTAAGCT
>CANQEB010000247.1 GCA_947594085.1 uncultured Lachnospiraceae bacterium
TTGAGGCGAGCGACGAGAATCATACCCGCTTTAACGTCGAGATGCAGGTGGTGCCGAAGCCGGCGTTGGCGCGCAGGGCGAGGTATTACCACAGTCAGATTGACATGGAGTTGCTGACTCGGGGAGACGGTTATGGAAGCCTGCCGGACGCTTACGTGATTTTTATCTGTGATTTTGATCCGTTTGATCGTGGGAAGTATCGCTACACGTTCCGAAACATGTGTCTTGAAGAGCAAGGGTTTTCCCTGCAGGATGGCTTGACGACGATGTTCCTGAGCACTTGCGGGACGAATCCGGGTGAAGTGCCGGAGGGACTTGTCAGTTTTCTGAGGTACATAGGATTAAGCTTGCAGGAGAGTACAAAAGATTCGGAGAACGGCTATGTACGGCAGCTGCAGGCTGCAGTGCGCAGGGTGAAGGCGAGCCGGGAATGGGAGGCGAGATTTATGATATTGCAGGAAATGTTGCGAGATGAGCACAAGACTGGCTATGCTGAGGGCGAAACAAAGGGCATAGAAAAAGGCATGGCAAAAGGCAGGGTAGAGGATATCCTTGATTTGCTGGCTGATCTTCCCGGCGAGGTTTCGGAGGAACTGAGAAAAGTTCTTTCTGCTGAAAGGGATTGTGAGGTGTTGCGCAGATATTTGAAATTGGCGGCATCGGCGTCTTCTGTGGAGGAGTTTGCTCGACAACTTCCGATATGATGGCGTAGAAGTGCGTATCGATGTGGGGACATGCATATAAGTACTGTTTGCATGGACTGAGAGTTATATGAGTATTAAGACTGAAAAAACATAAGAGTATGAATTTGAAATCCACATAAGAGAAAATCTATATCATCTAAGCAACCATTCATGCCTAAATCAGGCAAATTTTCAGTTAGAAGAACGAGCAGGGGAATTCTATAAAAGCAGATGAAAGCCAGATAGATTCTATAAATACAAAAGAAGAGATGAAGACAGTACGGATGTGCAGTGGGAAGGCAAACCGGGAATGGCAGGTAAGATATCGAAAAAATTGCCAAAAGAAGAAACATAAAATACATAATCCAAATATGCAATATTTAGATATGGCAATAATGACAACGAAAATTGGACGCTTTTTTGTAAAAAGAGCGCCGATAGGACTGATGTTTTCTTCATCAGCCCTTTTTTTACTTGTAGTTTACAGAAAAATGTGGTATTCTAAGATAAAAAATTGGGTTTTTATGCCCTTTTTTAAAAATATATATGTAATGTCAAGATTTACATAAGCGCGGCGGAGGGAATCTGAGGCAGGCGCTGTACGGATTTTGAATGGGGAAAAGGGGAACTGAAGTGAAAAAGCAAGGTATGGAAAGTGGTTTTGAGAAAATGAGAAAAAGGAGTGCCAAGAGGGGAAAAGCGCGAAGCGGCTTCACGTTGGTGGAGCTTATTGTAGTGCTTGCTTTGATCGGGCTTCTGGCTGCTGTTTCAGTCGGAGGCATGTTTGGGTATTCCCTTTATGCGACTTATAAGCGCAATAATGAGAGTGCGAAGACGATTTTTAGCGCTGCTCAGTCCGCGATTACATACTACAAAGCCAGCGGGAAGCTGGAGGATCTGCGCAAGAGTGTGCAGGAGCTCGGGAACAATCCTGAGTACGTGCCGCAGGATGCATTCGCTGGTATCGACACATCTGAGGGGAGCGATTCCAGGAAGAATTACGATACCATTTCTTATCTGATGATGTCGAATGAGCATTACGACGCCATCAAGGATGCGGTCAAGAATGGTACTGCTCTCGATGGGGGAGTGGATCCGCAGACGAAGCTTTTGTTCGAACTGTTGAGCGATTATGTGACGAATGTGGATATCTACAATGCGTCGATTTGTGTGGAGTTTGACGCGGTAGACGGCGTTGTTTCGGGTGTGCTTTATTGTGATAAGGATCAGAGCTTTTCCTATGGAGATTCTTCGGACGGCATCAATATCACGAAGCGCGACGAGTCTTACCGCAGAAGGAACGGACTTGGCTATTACAGCACCGAGCTCTCGGAGAATGTGCCGGAGAAGGTGGAGGGCCTGAAAGTCGAGCATGCCAGAATGGTAAACGGAGAATCGCTGGATGTGCAGTGGTTCCTTGAGAAGAAGTATCAGTATCTAAAGGGTGCTCAGGAATACCAGATCGATTTTTACGACGGTGACAAACGTCTGGCTCAGATCGTTCTGGATCAGTCGAGTATCAATAATATTGGCCTTGTCACGCGCGAGGCGGGCAGTCGTACTTATGTGGATGCGAAGAGTGTGACGCTTTACGCCGAGGACGGTAAAGACTATGAGTTGAAAGGCTATGACAAGAACGGCGCCGAGGTGCCTGTCAGATTTCACGCGTATCTGGTACAGGACGATTCTGAGAAGAATTACGGCAGCGGTATCGCGCTTTCTCTCGACGTGATGGACTCTTATCTGGTCGACGCGGAGAAGCTTGCGGGAAATGTGGATACGGATGCGTATGAGAAGGCGCTTATGTCTACCTACAGTGCGCGCCGCCTCAGCTATACGGATACTGCAGGTGTTCATTATGGGTTGAATCTGGACGGAACACAGATGATATCTGCAAAGATTATTGCCAATTCATACGGAGACGGCACTGAGACGACCGAGAAAGAAAATGTATTTTTTGCGAGCAGTCCGGCTACGGGCCAATATGAGATCGCGAATGCGCGGCATCTTTATAATGCCGGTTTCCATGAGCAGGACGAAGCGCGTAAAGGCAGTGCGGCGAGTGCAGAATACAGGATTACAAATAGCTTCGCGTGGGGCGGTCCGGACGGTCTGCTGTCCATCGCTGGAGAGGGAAGCAGCGCGATGGGAGAGTCGTCGACGGGCAATACGACGGCCAAGTTTTATCATCAGCAGGAGATCAACGCGATCAGTGTCGCGGCAGAGGGGGAGCGGACGGTGTACCCGGCGTTTCCGGGCATTGCTGTGCTGAATGAAAACAGCACCCTGAAATCGGTGGCTGCGCCGGAGGAATCTGGCGAAGGGGAGAAGGAAGACGAAGAGGACGGCGAGGACGGAGAAGCTGGCCCGCCGTGGACGATCGATTATCTGACGGTGGCTGCGCAGTACGACACGGCGTCGTCGAGTACGGTCAGCAAGGCAGGACTTGTCCTGGAGAACAACGGAACGATCAAGGACCTCAAGCTTGAGAACGTGGATGTGAGAGGCATTGTGCCGGAGGGGGGCAATTTCTATTCCGGCGAGGATGTTGGTGCGGTCTGCGGCCGGAACAACGGCACGATCCAAAATGTAGAGACGGTCAGCGGCTATGTGCAGGGCGGCAGGAATGTAGGCGGTATCGCGGGCAGCTTTTCCGAGACGGCGACCGTGTCCGAACTGAAGAACGGCGCAGAGGTAAGCGGCGTTGAGAACGTAGGCGGTATCACCGGCGCGCTCACGGGCAGCGCAAGGTTGGAGAATGCGGTGAACACCGGCATTACATACGGCTGGAAAGCTCCGGAAGGCTCTGTACTCACGAGAACCGACGAGGATATGACAGAAGAGACGGCTCCGAGATACATCGGCGGCATTGCCGGATACGTGGAGAATGCCACGATCACTGAGAGTGTCAGCAATCCGGCTCCGCAGGCAGGCGACGCAGAGGGCGGCGTACTGTCGGCCGAAGAGGTGTCCAGGAGGTTGCAGGGAAGCTTCGTGGACACCTCTTCGG
>CANQEB010000248.1 GCA_947594085.1 uncultured Lachnospiraceae bacterium
CGCGACAAATCTTGTCACCGGTATCGCGACGGCCTACATGGACTCGGTGCCGGTCGTGGCGATCACGGCGAATGTGGCCGTGACGATGCTCGGCCGGGACAGCTTTCAGGAAATCGACATCGCGGGCGTCACGATGCCGATCACAAAGCATAGCTTCATCGTGAAGGACGTCACAAAGCTCGCGGATACGATCCGCTGGGCGTTCCAGATCGCGCAGGAGGGGCGGCCAGGTCCGGTGCTCGTCGATATCACAAAGGATGTCACCGCGGCGACAACCGATTATGAGCCGATGAAGCCGGAACCGATTGTACGGAGCAGCGAGTATATCCGGGAAGAGGATCTCGATCGGGTAGTCAGCCTTATCAACAAGGCAAAGAAGCCGTTTGTCTTTGTCGGCGGCGGAGCCGTGATCTCTGGCGCCCAGGAGGAGCTTGAAGAGTTCGTGAACAAGGTGCATGCGCCTGTCGCAGATTCCCTGATGGGCAAAGGCGCGTATAATGGACACAATGAGCTTTACTGTGGCATGCTCGGCATGCACGGAACGAAAGCGTCGAATCTCGGCGTGACCGGCTGCGATCTTCTGATCGCGATCGGCGCGCGCTTCAGCGATCGTGTGATTGGCAATGCGAAGAGCTTCGCAAGACACGCAAAGATCATTCACATCGACGTGGATCCGGCAGAGATTAACAAGAACATCACTGTGGACGCTTCGATCATCGGGGACGTGAAGGAAGTTTTGAAGCGGCTGAACGCACGCATTGAAGAACATCGACATGACGAGTGGGATGAATCCGTCACCGCATTGAAGACAAAATATCCATTGAAATACAACACGGAAGGGTTGACTGGTCCGTATATTATCGAGGAGATTTACCGCCTGACGAAGGGGGACGCGATCATTGTCACGGAGGTTGGACAGCATCAGATGTGGGCTGCTCAGTACTACAAATATTCAAAGCCGCGCACGCTGATCACCTCCGGCGGTCTCGGCACGATGGGCTACGGCCTCGGCGCGTCGATCGGCGCAAAAGTGGCAAATCCGAACAAGATTGTCGTCAATATCGCCGGCGACGGCTGTTTCCGCATGAATATGAATGAAATTGCGACGGCCGCACGCTACAATATTCCGGTGATACAAGTCGTTGTCAACAACCATGTTCTGGGAATGGTTCGCCAGTGGCAGACCTTGTTTTACGGGAAGCGTTACTCGCAGACGGTCTTGAACGATGCGGTCGATTTCGTAAAGCTGGCTGAGGCGATGGGGACCGAGGGCATCCGCGTGACCAAGAAGGAGGAGTTTGCTCCCGCGTTTGAGAAAGCACTGTCACTAGGAAAGCCGATCGTGCTTGACTGCATCATCGACTGCGACGATAAGGTGTTCCCGATGGTGCCGGCCGGAAAGCCGATCGAGACAGCGTTCGACCAGGACGATCTGAAGGAAAGCTGATGAGGAGGATATGAAAAAATGGGAAGAGTGTATAATTTCTCGGCGGGCCCGGCGGTTCTGCCGGAAGAGGTCCTGAAGACGGCGCAAGCGGAGATGCTGGACTATCACGGCTGCGGACAGTCTGTGATGGAAATGAGCCATCGCTCCAAGGTTTTCGACGACCTGATTCATGAGACGGAGGCGGATCTGCGTAAGCTGATGCAGATCCCGGACAATTACAAGGTGCTGTTTCTGCAGGGCGGCGCGAGCCTGCAGTTCTCGATGATTCCGATGAACCTGATGAAGAACCGCGTTGCGGACTACATCATCACAGGCCAGTGGGCGAAGAAGGCGTGGCAGGAGGCGAAGAAGTACGGGCAGGCGAACGCGGTTGCGTCCAGCGAGGACAAGACCTTCTCCTACATCCCGGACTGCTCCGATCTGCCGATCAGCCCGGATGCCGACTATGTCTATATCTGCGAGAACAACACGATCTACGGCACGAAGTACAAGAAGCTGCCGAATACCAAGGGAAAGCTCTTGGTGTCTGATGTCTCGTCCTGCTTCCTGTCGGAGCCGGTGAACGTCTCGGACTACGGCATCATCTACGGTGGTGTGCAGAAGAACATCGGCCCAGCCGGTATGGTGATCTCCATCATCCGCGAGGATCTGATCACGGATGACGTGATGGAATTCACTCCGACCATGATGAAATTCAAGACGCATGCGGACGCAGGCTCCATGTATAACACGCCAAATTGCTATTGCATCTATATGTGCGGCCTGGTGTTCAAATGGCTGCTGAACATGGGCGGTCTCTCCGCGATGAAGGAGCGCAACGAGGCGAAGGCGAAAGTACTGTACGATTTTCTCGACCAGAGCGAGATGTTCAAGGGCACGGTCGTAAAGGAGGATCGTTCGCTGATGAACGTTCCGTTCGTGACCGGGGACAAGGAACTGGACGCAAAATTCGTGAAAGAGGCTGAGGCTGCAGGCTTCGTCAACCTCAAGGGCCATCGCAGTGTCGGCGGCATGCGCGCGAGCATCTACAATGCGATGCCGGCGGAGGGCGTCGACGCGCTCGTGGCGTTTATGAAGAACTTTGAAAAGGAGAATGGCTGAAATGTATCGATATAAATGTCTGAATCCGATCGCTGAGGTTGGACTGAAGCGCTTCTCGGAGGAATACGAACAGGTGGAGGACATCAGGGACGCCGACGCGGTTCTCGTCCGCAGCGCGAAGATGCACGACATGGAGCTGCCGGATTCTCTTCTGGCGATCGCCCGCGCGGGAGCGGGTGTGAACAATATCCCGCTGGACCGCTGCGCGGAGCAGGGAATTGTGGTCTTCAACACGCCCGGCGCGAACGCGAACGGCGTTAAGGAACTCGTCTTCGCGGGCATGCTGCTCGCGGCGCGCGACATCATCGGCGGGGCCAACTGGGTGCAGAGCCAGACCTGGAACCCGGACATTGCCGCGGTGACCGAGAAAGAGAAAAAGAAATTCGCCGGAAGCGAGCTGCAGGATAAAAAGCTCGGCATCATCGGGCTCGGCGCGATCGGCGTGCAGGTGGCGAACGCCGCCACACACCTCGGCATGGAGGTCTATGGCTACGATCCCTACATTTCTGTGGACGCTGCGTGGAACCTTTCGAGGAGCATCCGCCACACCTACGATGTGGAGGATATCTACCGGGAGTGCGACTACATCACGATTCATGTGCCGCTTCTGGATTCCACCAGGAAAATGATCAACCGCGACGCGATCGCCCTGATGAAGCCGAACGTGGTGCTTCTCAACTTCGCGCGCGACCTGCTCGTGGACGAGGAGGCCGTGATCGAGGCGCTGGACGAGGGCCGCATGCGCCGCTATATCTCGGATTTCCCGAACACGCTGACGGTCGGCAGACAGGGCATCATCCTCACGCCGCACCTCGGCGCCTCCACTTCGGAGTCGGAGGACAACTGCGCGGTGATGGCCGTCAAGGAGCTCGCCAATTTCCTCGAGAACGGCAATATCCGCAACTCCGTGAATTACCCGAACTGCGATCTTGGCCAGTGCGAGGCGGCGGCGCGCATCGCGATCTATCACAGAAACGTCAAGAAGATGATCAGCCGCTTTACGGATCTGCTCTCGGATACGAACATCCACAACATGAGCAACACGAGCAAGGGCGACTACGCCTACACGCTGCTGGACCTCGACACGGCTGTTTCCGACGAAGTGATCGAAGAATTGCGTT
>CANQEB010000249.1 GCA_947594085.1 uncultured Lachnospiraceae bacterium
CTGAGAGTCTTTGCGAGAACAGATTAGACAGACGCCGAAATTTGTATATTGCAATTCAAAATGACATATGTTATAATGTCAATAGACAAAAGGTGAGAAATGTCCATAAGATCAAAAGGCGAGACCCCGGATGTACGCTACTACATTCGGGGTCTCTTCCTCTTTTGCGGAGAGGTGAACCGTTTGGGCTAGTTACCGGCTAATCATCGCTGTCTAACCACTTGATGATGTAGTGACAAGTTACACCAGCCGCGACAGCAACTATAAAGGCGAGAAATATATCCATAGGATCACCCCCTCTCTGTCACCAGATTTGGGGCGGTAACAATGCAATTATACAACAAATAATATATAAGAGCAATAATAAATTATGTAAAATATCTCTAAAACAAAAAGAGCGTGGTTCAAATTTGCTAATAAACTTTTGCTTGTGTCGACAGTTGGATAAGACAGTTGACAGTACAAGTAGCCGAGATTATAATGGTTTAGATAAATACAGAAACGAGGAACAAAAGCTATGATTTCGGAAAAGATGAAGCCCTTCCTGCAGAACAATTCTGCGATCCGGGCTATGTTTGAAGAGGGAAAGAGAATGGCAGCCGAGTTCGGCGCGGACAAGGTCTACGATTTCAGCCTGGGGAACCCGAACGTTCCGGCTCCGGCGAAAATCAAGGACGCGATTGTCTCCATTCTCGACGAGGAGGATCCGGTATTTGTGCATGGTTATATGAGCAATGCCGGATTTCCGCATGTTCGGAAAGCGATCGCGGATAACCTGAACGCGCGCTTTGGGACGCGTTTTACGGAGAACAACCTGATCATGACCGTAGGGGCGGGCAGCGGTTTGAACGTCTGCCTGAAGACGATCGTCAATCCGGGCGACGAGGTGATCGTATTTGCCCCGTATTTCCTGGAGTACGGCGCGTACATCGGCAACTACGACGGCGTGCTTGTGCAGGTGGATCCGGACACGGAGACATTCCAGCTCAATCTCGCGGACTTTGAGCGCAAGATCAGTGCGAGGACAAAGGCGGTCATCATCAACAACCCGCACAACCCGACAGGCGTGGTCTTCTCCGAGGAGACAATAAGAGCACTTGCAGCGATTCTCTCCCAAAAGCAGCAGGAGTATGGACACACGATCTACCTGCTCTCGGACGAACCGTACCGCGAGCTCGCGTTCGACGGGGCGCAGGTGCCGTTTGTCACGAAATACTACGACAACACGATGGTGGTCTACTCCTACAGCAAATCCCTGTCCCTTCCGGGCGAGCGTATCGGCTATGTTGTGATCCCGGACGAGGTGGAGGACAGTGAGGACACGATCACAGCGGCGACGATCGCGAACCGCATCAGCGGCTGTGTGAATGCGCCGTCTCTGATCCAGCTCGCCGTCGCGAAGTGTGTTGACGCGGAGGTGGATTTGGACTATTACGATCGGAATCGCAAGACTCTCTATGATGGATTGACCGGCTTCGGCTTCACCTGCGTGCGGCCGGAGGGCGCCTTCTACTTGTGGCTCAAATCCCCGGTGGAAGACGAGAAGGCATTTGTGGAGACCGCGAAGAAATATCATATCCTGATGGTTCCGGGCAGCTCGTTCGCCTGCCCCGGCTATGTGCGGCTCGCGTACTGTGTCTCCTACGAGACGATCCAGAATGCGCTGCCGGAATTCGGGAAGCTTGCAAAGGAGTTCAACTTATGAAAATCATAATTGTAGGGCTTGGCAAGGTCGGGCAGTCACTCGCGATCGAGCTGAGCCGCGAGGGCAACGACATCACGGTCATCGATCGGCGGGAGGACGTCGTGGAGGAGATCTCGAGCCTCTACGACCTGATGGGAATTCTAGGGAACGGCGCGAGCTACTCCGTGCAGATGGAGGCCGGCATTGAAAAAGCTGATCTGCTGATCGCAGTGACCGGCTCGGACGAGCTGAATTTGCTTTGCTGCCTGATCGCGAGGAAGGCCGGTAACTGCCACACGATCGCGCGGGTGCGCAATCCGGAGTACAGCACGGAGCTTGGTTTCATCAAAGAAGAGCTGGGTCTGGCGATGGTAATCAATCCGGAGTTTACGGCGGCGCGTGAAATCGCGCAGGTGTTGAAGTTCCCATCGGCGATCGAGGTCAATTCCTTTTCAAAGAGCCGGGTAGACCTGTTGAAATTCCGCGTCTCGGAACAGTCTATGCTGAACGGTGCACGGCTTTCCGACTTGTTTGCGGACGGGTCGAACGTCCTGATCTGTGCAGTTGAGCGCGGCGATGAATTGTTCATCCCGGATGGAAGGTTTGTTCTTCAGGCGAGAGATCTTGTCTCTATCGTCGGCGCGACGACGGAGGCCAATGAATTCTTCCGCAGGGCAGGAATCGTCACGAACCAGGTGAAGAGCCTGATGATCGTCGGCGGAAGCTCCGTCGCCTATTACCTCGCGAAGATGATGCTCTCGCTCGGTGTGCGGGTCAAGTTGATCGAGAAAGATCTGAACCGCTGTGAAATGCTTTCCGATATGCTTCCCAAGGCAACAATCGTCCACGGGGATGGTACAGACAGGGATCTCCTGATGGAAGAGAAGATCGACAAATATGAGAGCTTTGCGGCGCTGACCAATATCGATGAGGAGAACATTCTGATTTCCCTGTTTGCGCGAAAGATCGGCAACATGAAGCAGATTACGAAGATCAACCGTGCCGTGTTTGACGAGGTGATTGACGAGCTGAATCTTGACACGGTGATTCACCCGAAGGACATTACGGCGGAACATATCATCCGCTATGTCCGCTCTATGAAGAACGCATCCGGCAGTAATGTCGAGACGCTGCACAAGATTATTAACGGCAAGGCTGAGGCCCTGGAATTTGTGATTCGGAACAAATCCCGCGTGACGGACACCCCGCTGCAGGATCTGAAGATCCGAAAGGGCATCCTGGTTGCGAGCATCAGCAGGAAGGGCCAGGTCATCATTCCGCGCGGCTCAGATATGCTCATGGAAGGCGATGGAGTTATCGTGATCACGCAGTTTAGCGGATTGAATGATATACAGGATATATTGGAGAAATAGCACAGCCGGGCAACTGGCGGGAGTTACAGAAGAAACAGGATAGAAGACAAGAACTACGGGGAAATGCGGGACGGCAGATATGAATTATAAAATTATCAGAAACATCATAGGCTGGGTTTTGATCATAGAGGCGGCGTTTATGGCGCCGGCTTGTCTGGTTGCTGTAGTCTACAGGGAGCGGGCGGGTTTTGACCTTCTGTTCTGCGCTTTGTTCTGCTTGCTCTGGGGCTGGCTGCTCACGCGGAAAAAACTGACCGACAAGAGCATGTACGCGAGGGAAGGTTTTGTGGCTGTCGCGCTGTGTTGGATTGTGCTCAGTGCGTTCGGGGCGTTACCGTTTGTGATATCGGGCGCAATTCCATCTTACGTCGATGCGCTCTTCGAGACGGTGTCCGGCTTCACGACGACCGGTTCGAGCATCCTGACCGAGGTGGAATCCATGCCACACTGTCTGCTGTTCTGGCGCAGCTTCACGCATTGGATCGGGGGCATGGGCGTGCTCGTATTCCTGATGGCATTGCTGCCGCTCGCCGGAGGCACCACCCACCACCGGTTTGTTACCGGAATCCCGCCG
>CANQEB010000250.1 GCA_947594085.1 uncultured Lachnospiraceae bacterium
CGCGGTGCTCGGGTATGACCCGAGGCGCTATTACACGGGACGTTCCCCTCTGGAAGCGCTTTCGATCGGAGTGCCCATGAGGGACACAGACGTCGCGATGCGCTGCAACCTTGTGACACTCACCGAGGAAGAGCCATACGAGGAGAAGCGTATCCTCGACCACAGCTCGGGCGAGATCAGCACAGAGGACGCGGCGGTTCTGCTGGAGGCAGTGCGAAAAGAGCTTGAGAATGAGACGTATCAGTTCTATGTGGGGACAAGCTACCGACACTGCGTGATCTGGGCTGGCGGAAGAGTCGAGGAGCTGGATGCGCCGCACGATCACCTGACCGAGGTGATTGGGCCGTATCTCCCGAAGAACGAGACGTTGCGCGCGATGATGAAGCGCAGCTACGAGATTCTGGACCAGCATCCGATCAATCAGGAGCGCAGGGCGAAGGGACTGAACCCGGCAAACAGCTGTTGGTTTTGGGGTGCGGGCACGAAACCGCTCTTGACGTCCTTTGAAAAGGAATTTGGAAAGAAGGGTGCAATGATCTCGGCGGTGGATTTGCTGAAAGGGATCGCGGTCGGAGCAGGCATGCGTGTCATTCAGGTGCCGGGGGCTAACGGTGGACTGCATACCAACTATGAGGGTAAGGCACAGGCGGCTGTGGACGCACTGCTGAAGGAAGGCGCAGATTTCGCTTACGTGCATCTGGAAGGACCGGACGAGATGGGACACCAGGGAAGCCTGGAACGAAAATTACAGGCGATTGAGAATTTGGATAGTAGGGTGCTGAAGCTTATCACAGAACAGATGGATGCGTCAGGAGAGCCGTACCGGCTTCTGGTATTGCCGGATCATCCGACGCCGATCCGTACCCGCACTCATACCGGCGATCCGGTGCCATACCTGCTGTACGACAGCACGAGAAAGCTCGGCGACGACAGACCGTATGGCGAGTCTTCGGCGGCGGAGAGCGGCATCATGCGCGAGGAGGGATTTCGGATGATGCGCGTGCTGCTGGAGCAGGAGAATTGAACCAGAAATAAAACACCGGTTGAATGTCAAATGAACGCATCGGCTCCGGCATTAGTTTGTTCACCGTGAATTTCTTCAACCAGATCCAGGTAGAAGAGCGCCTGTGACGTGTTGAGATACGGCCGGGCGAACAGCAGCCCGATGCCGGCGGAGAGTGCGCCAAGCAGCATGATCCCCGCGAAGGAGAGCATCAGCCAGAGCATTCTCCTGTAGTTCCCGTGCATGAGGCGAAAACTTTCGCGGACGAGCTGTATGCCGGATCGCTGCGGACTGTCGCAGTACAGGAAGAACACCATGCTTAAGCCCAGCTCGAGCCAGGTCGTAACGACGAGAAGCACGAGCAGGATCCCATACATCGGAAGCAGTTCAACCGGATCATTTTCGTTTAGTATGTCGGGAAGAATCCAGAGCCCCACGTTCACGGAGATTGTCTGGATCAAGAATTGTACGGTCGCAAACACCGCTACGGGTTCCGGACGCCTGGAAAACGGGCCTGTCAGCTGACCGATTCGCATATCCCGGCCACGGCAGAGATTCAGATAGATCTCCGCCTGTCCGGCGCAGAAAAGATAGTATACAATATTGATCAGCAGGGAGCCGGCCAGACCGAGCACAATGTTCATCGCCCCGCCCACTGTCGAAAATGCAGAATTCAGAATATAGGATGCCACAAGGTAGAGCATGGACACCAGAAATGTGACGAGTGCCAGAAAGCCGTGCCTTCCCATCATCAGTGCGCGGGCTTGACTCTTTAGTTCACTGGATTTCGGCCGATTCATCATATGAAATCCCCCTTTCCGCTCGGAAGCCGTCGAGACGGCGTGTCCGGTGTATCGTCCGCCGCGTGATCTCTGGCGGCATTATTCTTGTCATCAGTATCGCTTTTGTCTTCAGATGGAGACAGTTGATCAATCGTACCGCCCGAATCCTCTGCGGGAGATGACCCGTCTATATCAGAATCATCGAGCCCCAGCACATTTTTCAATGCAGGGAACATTGTGCCCAATTCTTTATCCAGGTCGAAAGAAGCATCCCCCAAATAATATTGCAGGTAGCTCTCCATGTATGCGCGCATCTGCGCGTTCGTCAGTACCATCCACACCGACGCGAGTGTAACTGCGATGGAAAGGCACATCCCGATCATCCCACAGACGATGCCGGTTTTGCTTTTTCGCGGCATTGGCTCTTTGCCGCGCGAGAGAACTGCGAGCAGCACTGCCATCGCGCCACACGGAACCGCAATATAAAAGACCATACAGGTAAACAGCGAAATCACGCCGAGCACGACTGCGCCGGTAGCCATCGGATTCCTGGAATGCCCGTACGAATAGCCGTATTCTGTGTCCATAATTTCCTCCATTCTGAGATAGAAAGCCGTTGTGTGTCCCCGGCAGGAAACAGCGTTGCAACATGCACGGGGAAGCAACATAAATTTCCAATTACACTGTCATATCATAGCACAAGCAAAGGAATCTGACAAGGGTTCAGCTATGCCGGCCGCAGACGTGTCTATAGAACGGGCAATTTTAAATTGACTCATTTTCTGAGGGATGCTAAGATGGGAATAGTCACGAAATGGAGGAGAGAAAATCACGTATGGATATTGTAAAGACACTCGCACAGGAACTGGAGATCAAGTCATGGCAGGCTCAGGCGGCGGTGGAGCTGATCGACGACGGGAACACGATCCCGTTCATCTCGCGCTACCGCAAGGAGGCGACTGGCTCGCTGAACGATGAGGTGCTGCGCAGGCTGTTTGAGCGCTTGAACTATCTGCGCAATCTGGAGGAAAAGAAGCAGCAGGTTCTCACTACAATCGAGGAGCAGGGCAAGCTGACGGAGGAATTGCGCGCGCAGATTGAGGCGGCGCAGACGCTTGTGGTCGTGGAGGATCTGTATCGTCCGTATCGGCCGAAGCGCAGGACGAGGGCAACGGTCGCGAAGGAGAAAGGGCTGGAGCCGCTTGCGAACTTGATTCTGCTTCAGATGACCAAAAATCTGATCGAGAAGGAGGCCGAAGCCTTTCTGTCAGAGGAGAAGGAAGTGCTGACCGTGGAGGACGCGATCGCCGGGGCGAAGGACATTCTGGCCGAGACGATCTCGGACGAGGCGGATTACCGCATCCGGATCCGAAGCATGACAGAGAAGGATGGCCTGCTCGTGTCGTCGGCGAAGGAAGAAGGCGTGGAGTCGGTCTATGAGATGTACTATGCGTACACGGAACCTGTGCCAAAAGCGGCCGGGCATCGGATCCTGGCGCTCAACCGCGGCGAAAAAGAAAAGATACTGAATGTGAAGATTGAAGCACCGCAGGAACAGATTCTGCGCTATCTGGAGAAGCAGGTCATCACGCGCGACAATCCGTACACGACGCCGGTGCTGAGGGAAGTCATAGAGGATAGTTATAAGCGATTGATCGCGCCGGCGATCGAGCGGGAGATCCGCACAGCGCTGACGGAGAAGGCGGAGGACGGAGCGATCTCAGTGTTTGGGAAAAACCTGGAGCAGCTTTTGATGCAGCCGCCGATCGCAGGTCAGGTCGTGCTCGGCTGGGATCCGGCGTTCCGCACCGGCTGCAAGCTGGCGGT
>CANQEB010000251.1 GCA_947594085.1 uncultured Lachnospiraceae bacterium
GAGACATTGATCATATAGTGTATACCGAGCATTAGGTCCGTCTCCTGATAAGCGACTGCACCTTCCGGGACAAGGAAGTAATCTCGCAGATATTGTTTGGCCTGCTTGAGACGCACAAAGACGATCTTTGCTTCCGGAGCCGCACCAGTAAAATCTTCTCGGGCATCTGCGCTGCCACAGGCAATCCCGACGACAGAGGTCCCGTGACCGGAGACATCGCGTTCCGGCACAAGCTCATAAGGATCCTCGGAAAATAGCGCCTGGTTCAGCATGGTATCGGTGTACTCACTCCCGTAGGGGAGATCGGCCGGAGATGTCCCGGATTGGTCGGTCTGATCCCAGATGCGCACGATCCTTGTCGTTCCGTCTGTGCCGCGAAATGCCGGATGCGTGTAATCGATGCCGGAGTCGAGGAAACCGATGAGAACGCCTTTGCCGGATAGATCGAGGTACGGTTGGATCTGAGCCGAAAGAATGCCGGAGGCTTCTAGACTGGCCGTGTCGATCGGAGTGAAAAGCTTGGGAACACTGGAGTAACCGAGTTCTTCAACTGTGGCAAGACGATCAGAGAGCGGTGCGTGAAGAATGCTGTACTGGATATCGACAAGTTGGGGTGAGTATGACGCAAGCTCTTCGAGAAGAGATTCGGGCGCGATCTGATAGCGAAAGATAATATCCGAATAATCCTCTGAAAGGATAGGGGAAGAGGCGTCTGTGGGAGACACTCTTTTAGAAGATACGTTTTCAGGCATAGTATACCTCTGATTGCCCGTGAAGTATTTCTACCATCTTATGAAAAACGGAAAGGAAAAAGACATGGAGGATATAAATATATCAAAATCCGCGCACGTGCCGCTTGATCGCGTCGAAGCTTTCGCGGCTGATCACATGTTCCATCTTGCAAGCGTCATCTGTCGCGATTTGCGGATCCACACCGAGGGCGGTAAGCCAGGAAGAGAGGAGCTGATGGCGCTCGTAGATCTCGTCAGCAATCTCGTGCCCGGACTCCGTGAGGTAGATATAACCTGCCTCCGACACAGTGATATGGCCTTTCTCGCGCAGGTTTTTCATCGCGATACTTACGCTGGATTTCTTGTAGCCGAGCTCAGTCGCGATGTCCACGGAGCGCACGACTGGCAGCCGTTGGCTCAAGATCAGGATCGTTTCCAGATAGTTTTCTGCAGATTCATTGTTCGCCATAGGGGTACCTCATAGTTTTGATCAGTTCATGGGCTATGTCAGCCTCTTTGCATGCTTCTTTGTATTTATAAATATTATATCATGAAGTTTCAAAATGGCAAAGCAAAAATCTGAAAACGTATAGAAAAGTCATGTTTTTGGCGGAAAATAGAGTTAGGAATAACTTAAAAAAGTTCTTGACAACTAATATATGTTAGAATATACTAACCAATGAAGAAATGAAACAATAACAGGCAGAGGGGTTCCGCATACAAAGGTTCGAGGACGGAAAGAACGGATTAGGATTCGCCCGTTTATCTTGGAGGAGGTTGATGTTATGCCGTTGTCTATGGCGAATACGGGAAAACCGAACGTGATCAAAAAAGTAGGCGGCAAGGAGGAGACGAGGAAATTTCTCGAGAATCTTGGCTTTGTCACAGGAGGGACGGTGACGGTCGTCTCGGAGGTTGGCGGTAGTCTGATCGTCAACGTGAAGGATTCGCGCGTAGCGATCGGAAAAGATATGGCGAATAAGATCATTGTTTGACGCCTGCGTCTATGCGGCGTTTTTGGGAGATCGGAGAATGCGGACGATCGATATCAAGGAAAGAATGGAGGATATTATGAAAACATTGCGGGAAGTGGCCTGCGGACAGACCGTGAAGGTTGCCAGGCTGACCGGTGACGGACCGGTAAAGAGAAGAATCATGGATATGGGCATCACGAAAGGCGTAGAGATATTTGTGCGCAAGGTTGCGCCGCTCGGGGATCCGGTCGAGGTGACGGTCCGAGGATATGAGCTTTCATTGCGCAAGGCGGATGCTGAGATGATTGCGGTGGAGTGAGCAATTATTTTTTGACCCTTGATTAGTTATATCTAATCAAAATAAGTTTAGACAAACAGTGGCGAAAATGAAAAAGCAAGCAGAGAGAAAAAGCCGAAACAGGAGGAGACAGGAAAATGTCAGTTAGAATCGCACTTGCAGGAAATCCGAACAGCGGCAAGACGACGCTGTTCAACGCGCTGACCGGTTCCAACCAGTTTGTCGGAAACTGGCCGGGCGTGACGGTGGAAAAGAAAGAGGGAAAGCTGAAGGGACATAAGGACGTCACGGTCATGGACCTTCCGGGCATTTACTCGCTTTCCCCGTACACGCTGGAGGAAGTGGTCGCTAGAAACTATCTGATCGGGGAGCGCCCGGACGCGATCCTGAATATTGTGGACGGCACGAACATCGAGCGAAATCTTTACCTGACGACACAGCTCATGGAGCTCGGAATTCCGGTCGTCATGGCGGTGAACATGATGGATGTCGTCGCGAAAACCGGGGATAAGATAAATGTTGGGCAGCTCAGCCGGAAGCTCGGCTGCGAGGTCGTGGAGATCTCGGCGCTCAAGGGCACGGGCGTGCTGCAGGCGGCGGAGAAGGCTGTGGCGCTCGCGAACCGAGGGCAGATAGCTGTTCCGACGCATGAGTTTGCGTCTGAGGTGGAGCATGCGATCCGCGACGTCGAGGCGATGCTCGGCGCGGACGTGCCGAAGGAGCAGAGACGCTTTTTTGCAATCAAGCTGCTTGAGAAGGACGACAAGATTGGCGCGATGATGGGAAGCGTGCCGGATGTGAGCGCGCAGATCGACGCGCTCGAGGAGAAATTTGACGACGACACAGAGAGTATCATCACGAACGAGCGCTATGTGTACATATCGTCGATCATCGGTGACTGCCTGAAAAAGGGAAAGAAAGGCGCGATGACGACATCAGATAAGATTGATCGCATCGTGACGAACCGTTGGCTGGCCCTGCCGATCTTTGCGGTAGTCATGTTTATCGTGTATTATGTGTCCGTGACGACGGTCGGGACGATTGTGACGGACTGGACGAACGATGTGCTGTTCGGTGAGATCATCCCGCCGGCGGTTGAGAGCTTTCTGGTGAGTATCCACTGCGCGGGCTGGCTGCAGTCTCTGATTCTCGACGGCATCGTGGCGGGCGTCGGTGCGGTGCTCGGCTTCGTGCCGCAGATGCTGGTGCTGTTTCTGTTTCTGGCATTTCTGGAGTCCTGCGGCTACATGGCACGTGTCGCGTTCATCATGGACCGTATCTTCCGCAAGTTTGGCTTGTCGGGTAAATCCTTCATTCCGATGCTGATTGGCACAGGCTGCGGCGTTCCGGGTGTCATGGCGTCGCGCACGATCGAGAATGACAGAGACCGCAAGATGACGATCATGACGACGACCTTTATCCCCTGCGGCGCGAAGCTTCCGATCATCGCGCTGATCGCGGGCGCGCTCTTCGGCGGCGCGTGGTGGGTATCCCCGAGCGCGTACTTCGTGGGGATCGCGGCGATCATCTGCTCCGGCATCATTCTGAAGAAGACGAAGATGTTCGCGGGCGATCCTGCCCCGTTCGTCATGG
>CANQEB010000252.1 GCA_947594085.1 uncultured Lachnospiraceae bacterium
CGCTTGCGGTGCGGACGGCGTATTCTTTATTGAAGTCTGCAATCGCCTTTTGAATGTGCTGCTGTACCTTCTGCAGGATCGGCAGCCAGAGGATACGGGCCTGTGGGATCGGGAAGAGAAACGGTTCCAGCAGCAGGATGCGTGAGATATCGGACGGCGTCTGTGTGACGGACACGCTGCTCAGCTCGTTCAGCAGAGTCCGCAGAGCCAAAATGGAATCTTCAAGAAAGGCGGCAGCGGCCTCATGCCTTCCGGCTTCCTCCAGGTCGGCGATCACGCCCACATCGTTGATGCCGCAGGTGACGACTACACAATCGTATGAATTCTGCGCGTACATCAGCCTCCATTTGCGGAGTACGTCAGGGAAGGTGAAGCCGTCTGTACCGCCGTTTGTGGCAGTTATGCCGGGCAGGAGCGAGAGCTTCTTCACATAGCCGTTACCGAGGTTGTCCGGAGTGAAACAGTGGCCGCAATCGGTGGTGCTGCCGCCAAGAAACAGTACATTCATGCTTGATTTTCCTCCATGAAGAGATGAAAACGATAGGGGAAGTGCCGACTGCCTTGTGAATGCTTTGATGGTATCAGTATACACGGTTTCCCTCAGTTGGGAAAGCCATTTTTCTTATATAATTTGCAAGTGCTTATAGGATTTAGCCCCGCAAGGATTTATTTTTAAGAAACCTCTTTTATTTTCTCAAATTCTGTGTTACAATACCTGACAGGGTCGGTCGCAGAAAAATATGGATAAGAATTTGACCGCAGAAAATACGAGGATAAGGAGAATACAGGCATGAAACATATCAAGACACTGAATACAAAACCGTTACAGAGTACACTGAAGAAGGGTGGCTGCGGTGAGTGCCAGACCTCCTGCCAGTCCGCCTGCAAGACTTCCTGCACGGTGGGCAATCAGACATGCGAGCAGAGTAAATAGGAAGGTGTCAGACTGGCAACAAACAAAATACGCGTCAGATCACAGGCAGCGGATCAGCTTCGCTGCTTGTCTATTGCAGGCATAGTTTCACATGGCCTGCGGTGATTTTCGGTCTGACAGGAGAGGAGTCTGTCATTGATCCATCAATACAAGAACAACGGATATAACATTGTGCTGGATGTGAATAGCGGCTCCGTCCATGTGGTGGACGAGCTGGTGTATGAGGTGATCGAACTTCTGCTGCAGAAATGTCCGGAGCGCAAGATTGTGCAGACGATGCGAAAGATCGTCCAGGCAGTGGAAAGGCAGGACGATACGGAGGCACAGGCTCAGGACGAATCGGAAGAAGAGCTGCCTGGGACAGGCCTTTTGACAGAGATCATGGAGGAACTGATCGCGAAATATCCGGCGGACGAGATTGGCGAGGCACTGCAGGAGTGCAGGATGCTCGCGGACGCCGGCGTGCTGTTCACGGAGGATGTGTACGAGAACGCAATCACCGATTACAAGGCTCGCAAGACCGTGGTCAAGGCTCTGTGTCTGCACATCGCGCACGACTGCAACCTCGCCTGCAAATACTGTTTTGCGGAGGAAGGCGAGTACCACGGCAGACGCGCGCTGATGAGCTATGAGGTGGGGAAGAAGGCACTGGATTTCCTGATTGCGAATTCAGGGGACCGCAGGAACCTCGAGGTGGATTTTTTCGGCGGAGAGCCGTTGATGAACTGGCAGGTTGTGAAGGATCTGGTTGCGTACGGCAGGGAGCAGGAGAAACTGCATGGCAAGAACTTCCGCTTCACACTGACGACGAACGGCGTGCTTTTGAATGACGAGATCATGGAGTTCTGCAACCGCGAGATGGCGAACGTGGTGCTCTCGGTGGACGGACGAAAGGAAGTGCACGACCGCATGCGGCCGTTCCGCGGAGGCAAGGGCAGCTATGATCTGATCCTCCCGAAGTTCAAGCGTTTCGCGGACAGCAGGGGACAGCAGAAGTATTACGTCCGCGGCACGTTCACCCATTATAATCTGGATTTCGCCAACGATGTCCTGCATCTGGCGGATGAGGGCTTCGAGCAGATTTCCGTCGAGCCCGTGGTGGCTCCGGCCACGGAGGATTACGCGCTTCGCGAGGAGGATCTTCCGACGATCTTTGCGGAGTATGATCGATTGGCGGCCGAGATGGTAAAGCGTGAGAAGGAAGGGCGCGGCTTTACATTCTTCCACTATATGATCGACTTGAGCGGGGGGCCGTGCGTATACAAGCGGCTGTCCGGTTGCGGATCCGGCACAGAATATCTGGCTGTGACGCCGTGGGGCGATCTCTATCCCTGCCATCAGTTTGTCGGGGTCGACAAGTATCTGATGGGAAATGTGGACGAGGGCATTACGAAGCCGGAGATCGTGGACGAATTCAAGTGCTGCAATGTCTACACGAAGGAGAAGTGCCGCAATTGCTTCGCGAAGTTCTACTGCAGCGGAGGCTGTGCGGCGAATTCCTACAACTTCCACGGAACAATTCAGGATGCCTATGATCTGGGCTGCGAGCTCCAGCGCAAGCGCGTGGAGTGCGCGATTATGATCAAGGCAGCGCTGGCGGAGTGAGTGTTTATAAGAAAAGCAAACAGGCGTTACGCTTCTATATGTACATTATCCAGGAAGAGAAAGAACACGGAGGAGCGAAAAAACGGCTTTTCAGATTACAGATGTAATAAAATGCGGTGACTGCATGCATGTGGTTACCGCAAAGAAATAAAGGAGAAAACGATCATGAACAAGAAAAAAGCAACATGGACACTTGCCGGTCTGCTGGTGGCGCTGGTGCTTCTGGTGTATGTATCGGTGTTCGGCATCGGCAAGACCGGGACAGGTGCGGCGAAGAATATTATTCTTGGCCTTGACCTTTCTGGTGGTGTGAGCATTACGTACCAGGCGGTGGACGACAATCCGTCGGCCGAGGATATGAGCGATACGCGCTACAAGCTGCAGCAGCGTGTCGACGGCTACAGCACCGAGGCACAGGTCTACCAGGAGGGCTCGAACCGGATCAACATTGAGATTCCGGGTGTGAGCGACGCGAACGCGATCCTGGAGGAACTCGGCAAGCCGGGTTCTCTGGAATTCCAACTTGAGGACGGCACAGTCGTTCTGGATGGTTCCCAGGTGGACAACGCACAGGCGGCGCAGCAGCAGGACAACATGGGCAACCGCGAGTATGTGGTTGAGCTTGATCTGAACAGTGAAGGCACAAAGGCATTCGCGGATGCGACGACGGCGAACGTCGGAAAGGTGATCAACATCGTGTACGATGGTGAGATCATCAGCGCGCCGGTTGTCAACGAGGCGATTACCGGCGGCACAGCTGTTATTTCGGGCAGCTTCACGGCGGAGTCGGCGCAGAACCTGGCTTCCTCGATCCGTATCGGTTCCCTGTCTCTGGAGCTTGAGGAAATCCGTTCCACGGTGGTGGGCGCACAGCTTGGGCAGGACGCGATCCGCACGAGCCTGATCGCCGGTGCGATTGGCCTGGCGCTCGTCATCATCTTCATGATCATCGTATATGCGCTTCCGGGTGTTGTAGCCGTCGACACGCTGCTGCAGCTTGTAGCGCGTATCGCTCATA
>CANQEB010000253.1 GCA_947594085.1 uncultured Lachnospiraceae bacterium
TCTTTTCTTCCGGCATTTTTCGGCCTCCTCTGTATATATAATAGAAATTATATGCAGAGATTTGGGAAAATATGCCTCGAAAGCGTACAAAATATTTCTGCGTATTTCATTTTATCACGATTCAATGGAAAGCGCTATCGAAATTTCGTTCTGGAAGTCCACTTTTAGAAGTAAAAAAGGAGCCATTGCTCCATAGATGAATTCTCCAGCTGTTTTGCAACCGCCCATCTTATTAAAAATGCCATAATATCACTCCTCTGGCACACTTTTATCATGACAAATAATATCGCTTACCTCACAGTCGAGAATATAGCACAGTCGATCCAATGTCTTAGTCGCAATTGGTTCCCCATGCTTGATACGATGTAATGTGTGCGCAGATATACCCTCTACATGGATTAAACGATATTCGGTAATACCCTTTTTGAATAAAGTATTATAAAACGGTTGATAACTAATCATTTTCCCACCCTGAGAAAACAGTACCATACTCCATCTATTGACTATTATCAATATATTGAGTATAATGTGTGGAGAAACGGGATTTTGGAGAAATTTAATTCAGGAAGGGGAAATTGTTTGCGTTATATATGTTTCAAGATGTTATCTCAAGTCCCATTTATTATGCCAAAAAAATGCCATATTATTCCTAAAATCAGCTGCGAGGTGAAAAAGAAAATGAAAAGAAAAATGGTTGTATTAATGTTAACATTGGGCTTATTATTTTGTTACAGTAATGTAGTATCTGCAAGCGACGATTTTGTATTTGAAAGCAATGGAGACGGCACATGTAAAATCACTGAAACGGGAACTTTTGAAAATGTATCCGAACTGTTAATACCATCAACAAATTATTCCAATGAGCAGGTGACGGAACTTGATGATTACACCCTCTTTAAATGTGAAGCAGAGAGTGTCACCATTTCCGGATTAAACGGCGAATTGCATGATTCTGTTCTCGAATATTCAGAGTGCAAGAATCTGGTGATCGATAGTTGCAATTTAAAAATAGGCAGTAGTTTTGCCAGTAATTTGGAAAATCTTGAAACACTTACTATAACTGACTGTGAGCTTGAATTTGATGATTATGCGTTTTTTAAATTAGGTGATGATGCAACAGTAAACATCAGTAACAGTACACTGAGCTTTGGCGATGCCGCATTCGAATATTCCGGAATAAAAGAGATAACCATAGATTCATGCGATATTAATGCTAACAGCAGCTTCTTCGGTAATAGTGAAGATATTGTATCGTTTACTATGAAAGATTCTTCTTGTGAATCTAAGGATTATGCGTTTTACAAACTTGGTGACAAAGCAGCCGTTTCTCTAGCCGGATGCACAGGTGCATTTGATGATGGTGCATTCGAATATGCAGAAATAAGTGATTTGAGCATTGATAATTGCGAGTTGGAATTTGGAGACTCTTCATTTGCCAACAATGGTAAAATGGAAAAAGCCCAAATTGGCAATGGAAAGTATACCTTTGGAGAGTATAGCTTCTATAAATGTGATAAAGCAGTCGAATTTACGATTGGGGGCGAAGCTGAAAATAATGAATATGAAATAGACGATTCCTTTGGATCCTACTGCACTGATTTAACCACGCTTAATCTGGGAGCGGGTAGGTATACGGTTGGCTCGAGTTTTTTCTCTAATTGCAAGTCTCTCGCAGATATTGTAATAAATGATAAGAGTGATCTGGAAGCGGACGAATATACATTTTATGGTGCCTCCGATGAACTGAAAATTTCTTATCAAAATCAAGTGTACGGTGCTGACAGCTTTGCTAATATGATAGAATGATTATTTTAAATCTGAAACCCATTCCCATTGCGAAGAAAAATCTATGAGGAGCGGTTCTTCCGCTCCTCATCCATGCTTTTCGGAAGAATAATCCTTCCATCCGAATTTTCCTTTAACCCATCATACTCAAAACACCAGCTGCACCAGCACCATATAGAATATCGTGCCGCTCAAAATCGACAGCAACGTGTTGTGCTTCCACTTGTGCAGCAGCGCAGTAGCAGCCACCGCCAGAAATTCAGGTATCGCATGCGTGCTGCCCGTGATGGAAATATCCTTTAGACAATAGACGACCAGCATGCCCATGATCGCATAAGGCAAAACCTCGCCCAGATAGAGCACCGTCTTCGGCGTGCCCTTGTGGAACATAAGGAACGGCAAAAAACGGATCAACGCCGTCACGCCCGCGATCACTGCGATCAAAAGTAATGAATGTACCGGATCGATCATTGTCCATTCCCTCCTTTCCCCTTGATCAGGAACATTGCCACCAGAATCCCGATCATTGACGGAATCAAGAAACTCTCCGTGCCAAACAGCAGCCGACAGACAACAGTGATCGCGACGCCTGCAAGCGCCGGGAGATGTTGTTTCGTCTTCTCCCACTGCTCCACAAAAATCACGACGAAAAGTGCCGTCATCGCGAAATCGATGCCCGCCGAGTTGAAAGATAGCGCAGCCCCGGCAACCGCCCCGATGATACTCCCCGTGATCCAGTAACACTGATTCATCAGCGAGAGGAAAAAGTAATAATTCTTCCGATCGACATCTTCGGGCAAATTTGGCGAGCACACAAGCGAAAACGTCTCGTCCGTGAGCGCGAAGATCAGGTAGGGCTTCCGCCAGCCGGTGTCGTTGTACTTTTCCAGCATGGTCAGCCCATAAAACAGATGTCGGATATTTACGAGCACTGTCATCAGCGCGGCCGCGATCAGTGTCGCCCCGCCCGAGAGCAGGTCAACTGCCACGTACTGCATCGATCCGGCAAAGATCGTCACGCTCATCAGCGCAGCCCACAGCCAATTGTAGCCCTTGTCCTGCAGCAATACGCCAAACCCAGTCCCGAGCACAATATACCCGGCCATGACCGGAAGGCTGGAGACAAACGCGTATCTTATGGTGCTGCGGAAATTACCGGAACTGCCGGACACTGTGTGCGCCTCCTGAGGCGTCGTCCGGCTCGAATTTACCGTATCATTTTTTCCCATGACGTATGTACCTTCTGTTCTTCAAATTTAATGTTGTTTTGTTCATATCTCTGCCCACCCTCTTATCTCATGGAACGCGATCTCCTCTGCGCATAAAAAGAGGCAGTCCCTCCGGAATGCCCCTTCTGTCTGTGTAATCCTGTATCGCCGATTAGTGTAAGGTGCTCAGGTACTCCTCTATATTATGAACCGCTTCAGCCTCATCCGCCCCATTGGCAGTCACTGTAATCTTTTCACCGGCAGTGAGCCCAAAAGTCATCATACCCATAATGCTCTTCGCGTTGACCGTTTTGCCCTCACTCTCCAGGTGAATCTCGCTCTGATACTGGCTTGCCACCTGCACCAGAAGTGCCACAGGCCTGGCCTCCAGATCGCTGGGAAGCTGAACCGTGATTTCCTTCTTCGTCATAATCATATTCCTCCTTGTTTAACCCTTGAATCCTCTGCCAGACGGCTCAGTTTCCGCAGCCTGTGATTTACGCCCGATTTCCCGATGGGCGGCAGCATCAGTCTGGACAGCGAGCTCGGAAAAGGCAG
>CANQEB010000254.1 GCA_947594085.1 uncultured Lachnospiraceae bacterium
CGCAGCTGACATCAGACTGTTCAGATATGTATCTTCCCCGGTGGACTCCATCACGCGTCCCCAGCGCGCATCCCGCACCAGATCCACCATAGGAGTGAAAGTCGCGTGAAGTCCACTCACAGCCGCCTCCTTCGCAGATACCTCGGCACATTGCTCTACCAGCCCCGGATCAAACGTCGCCCCCTGGGCAAGCGGAATCGGAAATATCGTTCTCATGCCGTGAATGACATCCATCATAAACAACATAGGAATATGGTGCGGCTGACATTCCATATATTTCTCCTGGAATTCCCTCAGCTGCTCTGCCCCTGCGGTTCCCAGAATGGAACCTGCCATTCTAATCTCCTCCTGGCCAATTCCCATATGCTCTGCCGGACCCGTCAATACACCCTTCATGTCTTCATCATAAAAGAGCGCCATCAACTGATACATCTGGCCAACCTTCTCCTCCAACGACATGTCGCAAAGCAAGCTGTACAATTTTTCCACCGTCATGACAATTCTCCGTTCTTTATCCGTATTTTTATGCAGATTTGTTACGCAATAGTAGGTTGGTTTAAGTATAACACGTTCAAACGCTGTGGTAAATAAAAACAACTTATTGTATCGCATAAAATCTTTGATGACAACATGGGACAATATTAATTTTTAGGATTGCAAAATTATGTAAAATATTATAGAATAATGAATTAAATGTACTATCAATTTTGATAATACACAGGATGGGAAGGGAACGAGATGAATTCGAAGGTTGAGCAGATTTCGGCAAGCACAATTTGTGAAGTGATCGAACTCCTAAGTCCTGCCACAGACGATTATCTCTATGTGTATGACTTTGGACAAGATCATTATTATATCTCGCCACATGCCAGACAGCGATTTTTGCTGTCGGACTATTCATTTCACAATGTAAGTGAGAATCTGAAAAAAGCAGTTTATCCGGAAGATTTCCCGAAGCTGCGCGCGGATCTGAATGAGATCCTGACGACGGATCGTTGCACACACAATCTGACTTACCGTCTGCTGTCCGTAGAGGAAAAGCCTGTCTGGATCAACTGTCGTGGGACCGTTGTGCGCGATGAGGCCGGAAAGCCTCTGTATATGGCCGGCTGTATCAACGAGATCGGCAAGGATCAGAAAGCGGACAATGTAAGCGGTCTTCTGGGCGCAGCCAGCCTGAAGCTTTACTTGAGCCAATACAAGGAGAGCTTTCCCGCCGGTTTTGTACTCCGCATTGGCGTGGACAATTTGAAGGGTGTCAACGCGCGCCTTGGCATCGAATACGGTGATCTGGTTCTACAAAAGACATCAGAGTTTATCTCGGAATGTCTGCTCCCCGGAGAGACATTATACCGTGTCGTGAGCGATGAGTTTCTAGTTGTTGACTTTGAGGGCAGAAGGACCGAAGAGGGCAAAGAGCTTTACCGGAATGTTCGCAATAAGATTCATAATTTTATTATAGAGAAAAATTATGAGGTACTGTTTACTATATCCGGCGGAGTGCTCGACTTTAAGGATACCGACGAGGCATCCTACTCTCAGGTAATGAAATATACCGAATATGCGCTGAATGAGGCAAAGCGGCTCGGAAAAAATACCTGTTATCTGTACAACACGGAAGATTACCGGAGGTTCCTGCGGCGCAGGAATCTAAACCTTCATCTCCGCCAGGCTATCAACAATCATTTCGAAGGATTTGAGGCCTATTTCCAGCCTTTGTTTTCGGCGGACGACCACCGGTTGATCGGCGCGGAGACCTTGATGCGCTTCCGTTCCGAGGATTTCGGAGGTATGGTGTCGCCAGGTGAATTTATTCCTATTCTGGAAGAGACTTTCCTGATCGTTCCCGCCGGGCGATGGATCATGCACGAGGCGCTAAAGATGTGCCGGGATGTGCAGAAATATCTGCCGGATTTTAAGATCAGCATCAACATCTCGCACGTGCAGATTTTGAGGAGCTCTATCGGGCGCGAAATACTGGCCGCTGTCAAGCAATACGGACTAAATCCAAACTGTGTCACGATTGAGCTTACGGAGAGTGGGCTTTTGGAGACGGATACCCGATTCACGACTCTCTGGGCGCATCTGAAGGAGGCCGGCATCACACTTGCTCTCGACGATTTTGGGACAGGTTATTCCAACTTCCGCTACCTGACAGACTTACAGCCCGACATCGTGAAGATCGATCGCACGTTTGCGGCAAAGGCTGTGGTAGATGAGTTTGAATTTGAAATGCTCTCTCTGTTCAGCAAGATGATTCACGGACTTGACCTGAAGGTGTGTGTGGAAGGCGTGGAAACCGCCGCCGAAATGGAAAAGCTCTGTCAGCTCCCGCCGGAGTATCTGCAGGGATTCTTCCTCGGAAAACCTTGTCCAAAAGAACAGTTCATAGAGCAGTTCGTACATATCTGATATCGGAATTTTTACAAGGCCGTTGCAGCGCTGCAATGGCCTTTTTCTATGTGTTTAATAGTTTCAATTTTATTTTTTTGAAAAAAAGAAAGGCTTCAATTGATTTCCGCATTTTCATATGCTACAATACCTTGGCATGTCATCCGATAACACATAGCAAAATAAAAAACCGAATATTGTCGAGAGGGGAAATGTTTATATGACAAGAGATCTTACCACAGGCAGACCACTGGGCGTGATCGTCCGTTTCGCTCTGCCTGTTCTTTTGGCTATGTTGTTTCAGCAGTTTTACAGTCTGGTAGACACACTCATCGTCGGCCGAATCCTCGGACCGGAAGCGTTGGCGGCCGTGGGCTCCACAGGATCGCTGAATTTCATGGTAATCGGATTCTGCAGCGGCGTGTGTGCCGGCTTCGCGATCCCGATGGCCCAGGCTTTCGGCGCCAAAAACGAGAACGATCTGAAGACCTATATCGGAAACAGCCTTTGGCTGTGTATCGCGTTTTCGATCGTCCTGTCAGTCGTCACAGGCATTTTCTGCAGACAGATTCTGCGCCTGATGAATACACCGGATGATATCCTGGATCGGGCTTATTCCTACATCGTCGTGATCTTCTGGGGAATTCCCGTGACTTACCTCTACAACATGCTCGCCTGTATGATCCGCTCAATCGGAGACAGCAAGACCCCGGTGATTTTTCTGGGAATCGCATCTGTACTGAATATCATTCTGGATGTCTTCTTCATCACTGTTTTCGATATGGATGTGATGGGAGCCGCAATCGCAACGGTGTTGGCACAAGGAGTGTCGGGACTCTTATGCCTGTGGTACATAAAGAAAAAATTCCCCATCCTGCATCCACGCAAGGAGCATCTGCGGACAAACGGCTGGTATATAAAGAAGCTCTGCACAATGGGGATTCCCATGGGGCTTCAGTACTCCATCACTGCGATCGGCGGGCTCATCCTCCAGACGGCCGTGAACTCACTCGGTACCTTGTACGTAGCCGCTGTCGCGACAGGTGGCAAGACAAGCATGATGTTCTGCTGTGTCTTTGACGCGCTTGGCACCACAATCGCCACCTACAGCGGGCAGAATATCG
>CANQEB010000255.1 GCA_947594085.1 uncultured Lachnospiraceae bacterium
CATGCCGATTCCTGCCCGGAGAATCGGGATCACAGCCAGCTTCTTCCCCTGCAGCTCCTTCGCCGTCGTCCTGCAGATCGGCGTCTCGATCTCCACATCCTGCAGCTTCAGATCTCTGGTCGCCTCATAACACATCAGCATCGCGATCTCGCTGATGATCTGGCGGAAATCCCTGGAACCGGTCTCTTTTCTCCGAATAATTCCGATCTTGTGCTGGATCAGCGGGTGGTCCATAATGGTAATTTTTGACATGTCAAAGCCCTCCTTTTTCATGAATATTATCTTGTTTTCTTCCGTACACCGCCCTGTCCTATTGCGGCTGTGACTATATTGCACCATAATCTGACAACAGTCTGCGCAGCTCCCTGATATAGCGCGGGTCTGTGCCACAGCAGCCGCCGACGATCTGCGCACCTGCCTCAACCAATCGCATCATAGACCGGGCGAACTGATCCGGTCCCATACTGTAATGCGCCATTCCCTGCTCGTCCATGACTGGCATCCCTGCATTCGGCTTCGCGACAACCGGAATCCGCGCGACCGCCTTCATCGACGCCACCACAGACTCAAGCTGATCCGGTCCCACGGAACAATTCAATCCGACCGCCGCCGCGCCCATCTCCTGCAACGTCTCCACCAGCTCGACTGCGTTGCCGCCGAACAGCGCGTTCCCGTCCGCCTCCAGTGTCAAGGTGCATAGCACCGGAAGGTCGCAGACCGACTGCGCCGCGTCGAGAATCACCTGTGCCTCCTCGACACTCATCAATGTCTCTGCTCCGATCAGATCCACGCCCGCGTCACACAGCACCCGGATCTGCTCCCGATATACTTCATACAACTCATGATACGTGATATCCCCGCGCGGCTCAAGCATCTTCCCGGTCGTAGTGACATCTCCTGCCACGTATACGCAATCGCCGCCCGTTTCCGCCTCGCCAACCGTCTTTTTCGTGAGCTTCGCGAGCTCCGTATTCAATTCTATCAGCCTGTCCTGCAGCCCATGCATCGCCAGACTGATGCGGTTGGCGGAGAATGTCGGCGCGTAGATGATCCTGCTGCCCGCCTCCGCATACGCGCGCTGTAATTCCACGATGATCTCCGGGTGCTCCAGCACCCACTGTTCTGTGCACACGCCGACCGGCATCCCAGCCCTGCGCAGGTTGGAGCCGGTCGCGCCATCCATCAGGACAACGCCCTGCCCCGTCAATTCCGCAAATTCCTGTTTTGTCATAATGGAACCTCTCGTCTTTCTCCTTATATGTTCTCTTTTGGTTCTCTCCGTTTTCTGCTTCCTTTTGCCTTTTTGCTTTCTAATCTACTTTTCCGTCTGCCCGTCTCAGACAATCAGACTGTAATTCTCAATATCAAGATACCTGCCGAATTTCGTGCCGACCTCACGGATCATCCCACAGAATTCGAAACCGAAACGCTTGTGCAATCGGACGCTGGCTTCGTTGCCCGCCGTAATGACCGAAACGACGGTGTGCGTCTGCGCATCCCCGCGCGCCTCCGCAAGAATCGCCCCCATCAGAGCGGTCGCGACACCTTTGCGACGATCACCCGGGGCGATATATACGGACAGTTCCACCGTGCTCTTGTACGCTTCCTTCTCCCGATAGTCGGACAGGCTCGCATACCCGGCGACATGTCCGTCCATCTCTGCCACCAGCAGCGGATGGTTCTCCACGTTGTGTGCGTCGAACCAGATCTCCCACTGCGCCAGATTCTTCGGCTGCAGATCAAGCGTTGCCACACCATGCTCAACCTCATAATTATAAATATCCAAAAGCGCCTGCAGATCTCTGCGCTCAGCTTTTCGTATCTCCATGTCCGACGGTTCTCCTTTTCGCCCAATCGATTTCGCCTCGAATTTTCTGATCCGTTTCTTCACAATGCCCTTCACTGCTTCACTTTCCCTTTCCCTGCCGTCTGTCTTGTATGAAGCACAGGCATCTTTATATCCGTATGTCTCAACACATTCTATACCTTTCCCTGTATGTCTTAACGCATTCTATACCTTTCCCCGTATGTCTCAACACATTCTATCCATTTCCCCGCATTTCGCACGCCGCGAGCGTATAATTCCTGCAGTCGCAGACCCAGTATTCCACAGCTTCACAGGTTTTCTGAATCCATTCCCCCGGCTCTGTCCCGATCGGCAGAATCGGGGCAAAATTCACCTTGTCCATCCCGTAACCAAGCCCGCGCCCGTCCAGCTTCACAAAGGCCTCCTTCAGAGACCAGAGACAGTGAAACTGTCCGACGCGAAGCTCCTCCTCCATCTGGGCAAGAAGCCCATATTCCTCCGGATGGCAGACCTTTCGGATCAGGCTGTCCTTCGGGCAAAACTTCCGCTCCACGTCAATCCCGACCGGCACCGTCCCGACAACGCAAGCGTATGCCGTATCGCAATGACTGAGATTGAACTGTATCTCCGGGTGCGCAACGCTGTAGGGCTTTCCCTGCTCACCTCTTCGGATATCGAGCTGTGCAAGCGTGTAGCCAAACTGTTCCTCGATAGCCTGTCCGAGCAGTAGCCAGGCCAAAATCCGTTGCCTGCTCTTCTCCCACTTCTTCCCTTCTGACCACCCGTCCGGAAGCTGCAGGGGCAGTTTTCTCGCCTGCTCCTGCAGGATGCGGTCGCCGGGCATGACATCGCTGTGCGCTCCAACGCCCGCAATTGGCTCCGAAGCATGATATTCACGCACATAAATCCTGCTGTCCATCGCTTTCTTCTCCAGATAAAGTATATCCTGCCGCAATCATTTTCGCGAACCATTCTGTTCGCCGTTCACGAGCCGCGCCGCCCCTGAAAAACCTTTGTCTGTCACTGCACAAAGTATACCACTTTTTTCCCCTCCTGTCACCCTTCCAGATCATATCTGTGAAACTCGGCACGCAGCTTCTCCAGCGCCTTTTTTTCAATCCTGGACACATAAGAGCGGCTGATCCCCAACGACACTGCAATCTCCCTCTGCGTCCGTTCTTTCTTTCCCCCAAGTCCATATCGCTCGCAGATCACCTGAAGCTCACGCTCGTCGAGCACATCCGCAAGACATTTTTGCAAATGTTCGATGTTTTTCTGCGTCTCAAGATTTTCTACGACATCCACCGGCTCGCTCTCGAGCACATCCATGATCTGAAGCTCACGCCCCTCCTGGTCGGTTCCGATCTTCTCGTACATGGACACCTCCCGCGTCAGCTTCTTGCGGGAGCGGAGCATCATGAGCAGCTCATTCTCGATGCAGCGCGCCGCATACGTGGCCAGACGATTGTTTTTCTCACTGTCAAATGTCATTACAGCCTTGATCAGCCCAATGATTCCTATCGAGATCAGATCGTCCGTATCGTGCTCCGGCGCCTGATATTTTTTCGCGACATGCGCAACCAGTCTTAGATTGTGCTCGATCAGCAGATTTCTGGCTGCCGTATCTCCTCCCTTGTAACGTTCCAGATAATATTTCTCTTCCTCCGGAGAAAGCGGCTTTTTAAATGT
>CANQEB010000256.1 GCA_947594085.1 uncultured Lachnospiraceae bacterium
TTGAGATCAACGACAAGCACATCGAGGTGATCGTGCGCCAGATGCTCAAGAAGATTCGCGTCGAGAACAATGGCGATACGGATTTCCTGCCCGGCACGCTGGTCGACATTCTGGACTTCGACGACATCAACGAGAAGATGATCGCGGAGGGCAAGGAGCCGGCAGAGGGCAAGCGCGTTATGCTCGGTATCACGAAGGCTGCACTGGCGACGAATTCGTTCCTGTCGGCAGCGTCCTTCCAGGAGACCACGAAGGTACTCACGGAGGCTGCGATCAAGGGCAAGATCGATCCGCTGATCGGACTGAAGGAGAACGTCATCATCGGTAAGCTGATTCCGGCCGGTACCGGCATGAAGCGTTACCACAATGTCATGCTTGACATTTCGGGGACAGACGATTATCAGTACAGCCTGGCCGAGGAAGAGTCGGCTGCGGGCGAGATCGACGAGAACACGGATCTGGTTCTGGATGAGTTGCCGGATAATTACGGAGAGAATCCTGCCGCGGCCGAGCCTGCAGCAGAAGAGACTGAGGCAGCCGAAGTGCTGGTGGGAGCCGAGGAAACGGAAGGCTGACGAAGCAACGGCAATGAATTAAAATAATGAAATGACAATAGAAAAGGAGATGCATCAAAACAGTTTGAGTTCTGTTTGGTACATCTCCTTTTTAGGTCCTTTGTTCAGACTTTCTGCCAAAGGTTGGGGTAAGATTCTTTAGTTCGCATTGTCTCTGTTTCTTTTTGGTCTTGCTTTTGCAGCAGTGCCGCGCCTGGCTTGCTTTTGATCCTTCAGGTCGTTGACAAGTTTTCGAAACGACATGTCTTCAGATAACCGATCTGAAGTGCCAATCGCGTCTTCTTCATAGAAATCGAAATCATCCTCCGGGTAGGTCTCGTGAGGAGGCAGCTCGTAGTAATAATTCTCCTGTGAGTGTGGCTGCCCGACATATCCCGCATAAGATTGACTCTGTGGCGGTAGAGGCTGGCGTGCCTGGCGCTGTGCCGGGTAGGCTTGCCTCGCGTAGCCTGCAGGCGGCTGATTTTGAGGATTCGGCGGATAAGGATAAGGCTGCGACTGCGGCATCTTGGCAACATTCTCTTTTTTTCGGGAGAATGGGCGAAAGATTGTGTTGCGTCCGGTCCAGCCGATAATTCGGACAAGAACTATTCCGAAGAATACACCGATTGAGTCAATCAGAACATCCCGCTTGGAAGGCCCGCGCCCGGCGACGTGTGCCTGATGATATTCGTCTCCACAGGCAAAACCGACACAGATCACGCCGGCTGCGAAGAGCAGAAGGATACCGCGCAGTCCGTAGACATACAGTGGAAAGGCAACTGCAATGGCGAGCAGGAAGTATTCTGTCATATGCGCAAGCTTGCGCACCGGTGTGTGAAAGCGCGTCGCCAGCTTGTCAACTTCCCAAGGCTGCAAATCCGCTCCGAATACTTCACCGCCGACCTCGACAATTTTGTAGCTCACTTGATAGCTGAGCTGGGCTGAGGTCGCACCGTCCTGAGCAGAAAAAGAATAGATCATATACATTAAGAAAATAGCCGGTAAAAAAGAAAACGGCTTCAAAAGTTTAATTATCATAAAATGTCCCCTTATTCTTTACCCCATCTTTCGCGGCTATTTTATCATTCAGACGCGGCGGTGTCCAGTGATTTAAGAAAAATCTAAGAATCGAAAAGTTTTTTCTTGACAACCCCCGAAACCATCCGTATAATAGGAAAGTGCGCTAATACGCATTAGTTTTTTGCGCATATTTTTAGCAGCCACAGTGGTCATGACGTGCGGCTGAGAAGGTGCCGAGGCGGTGCCGAACAGCTGCGAAGACTCAATTTAATCAGGAGGTGAAAGAGTAGTGCCAACATTTAATCAGTTAGTCAGAAAAGGCAGACAGACATCAGTGAAGAAGTCTGCAGCACCGGCTCTTCAGAAGGGATTCAATTCTCTGAGAAAGAAGGCGACGAATACGTCTTCTCCGCAGAAGCGCGGTGTCTGCACAGCGGTGAAGACCGCTACGCCGAAGAAGCCGAACTCGGCTCTTCGTAAGATCGCGAGAGTACGTCTGTCAAACGGAATCGAGGTTACAAGCTACATTCCAGGTGAGGGACACAACCTTCAGGAGCATAGCGTTGTGTTGATCCGTGGTGGCAGGGTGAAGGACCTTCCGGGTACCAGATACCATATTGTCAGAGGAACACTTGATACAGCAGGTGTTGCCAAGAGAAGACAGGCCCGTTCTAAGTACGGCGCCAAGAGACCGAAAGACGCGAAGTAAGTCACAAACTGGATTTTGTTTCATCTCATGTGATAATGGAAGTAATTATTCAGTACAGGCCGAAGCGATTTTCACGTTTTTTGCATTATAATCATAAGGGTACTGAATAGTTATATGTGGAGTTCTTATTGCCGAGTGGCTGCAGGCCAATATAGAAGTCCTCAGCATGAACACGAAACATGATCGTGAGTACCTGTGATCTAATGATTATTAAGGAGGGAAGTAACGTGCCACGTAAAGGACATACTCAGAAAAGAGACGTTTTAGCAGATCCGCTGTACAACAACAAAGTGGTCACCAAGCTTATCAATAACATCATGCTTGATGGTAAGAAGGGTGTCGCCCAGAAGATCGTGTATGGCGCATTCAGCAGAATGGAAGAGAAGACCGGCAAGCCGGCTCTCGAGGTATTTGAAGCTGCAATGAACAACATCATGCCGGTGCTCGAGGTTAAGGCGAGACGTATCGGCGGTGCGACGTACCAGGTTCCGATCGAGGTGAGACCGGACAGACGTCAGGCGCTGGCGCTGCGTTGGATCACCATGTTCTCCCGCAAGAGAGGCGAGAAGACCATGGAGGAGAGACTGGCGAACGAGCTGATGGATGCGGCGAACAATACCGGTGCTTCTGTCAAGAGAAAAGAAGATATGCACAAGATGGCAGAGGCGAACAAGGCGTTCGCACACTATCGCTTCTAATATTAGAGGCGAGCAGAGCGTGTACATTCGTTTCTGACCATAGCAGATGGCATTGGGGGATTCTTTAATGCGATCGATTAGGAGGAGAAAATTTTGTCTGGAAGAGAATATCCATTAGAGAGAACCAGAAACATCGGTATTATGGCTCACATCGATGCGGGTAAGACCACACTGACTGAGCGTATTCTTTATTATACCGGTGTCAACTACAAGATCGGTGATACTCATGAAGGCACTGCGACGATGGACTGGATGGAGCAGGAGCAGGAGAGAGGTATCACGATCACATCAGCGGCGACGACCTGCCACTGGACGCTGCAGGAGAACTGCAAGCCGAAGGCGGGTGCGCTGGAGAACCGTATCAACATCATCGACACACCGGGCCACGTGGACTTCACTGTGGAGGTAGAGCGTTCCCTGCGCGTGCTGGACGGCGCGGTAGGCGTGTTCTGCGCGAAGGGCGGCGTTGAGCCGCAGTCCGAGAACG
>CANQEB010000257.1 GCA_947594085.1 uncultured Lachnospiraceae bacterium
CAGCAGCCGATGTTCAGCGTGATCGCGAAGAACGCGAACGGAGCGGACAAGGAGCGTTTCGTCCGGGTGGTTCGGGACACACTTTCGCGCCTCGTCGCGGAGGGGATCGACAAGAAGGCTCTGCGCGCCGGGATCAATATCATGGAGTTCAAGGCGAGGGAGGCGGATTTCGGTTCGTACCCGAAGGGATTGTTCTATGGGCTGGATGTGCTCGACAGCTGGCTCTATGACGATGGTGCGCCGTTCGACTATCTGGATTTTTCGGTCTTTGACAGGATGAAGCAGCGCGTCGATAGCGGCTACTTTGAGGAGTTAGTGCAGAAATATCTGTTGGACAACACACATATGTCGATCTTGACCGTGGAGCCGGAGCGCGGACTGACGGCGAAGAAGGACCGTGAGACGGCAGAGAAGCTGCACGCTTACAAGGAGTCGCTGACGGAGGCACAGGTGCAGGAGCTGGTCGACGCGACCGTGAGGCTTCGGGTATTTCAGGACGCTCCGTCGCCCGAGGACGCGCTTGCGAAGCTAGATCCGCTCACGAGAAACGATATTGAGAAGAAGGCGAAGCCGTTTGAGAATAAAGAGTATACCGTTGACGGAATCACGGTGCTCCACCATGATATTTTCACGAGCGGGATCGCGTATCTCGATCTTTTGTTTGACGCGAATCACATCGACCGTGAGGACATTCCCTATCTCGGCATACTCAAGGCCGTGCTCGGAATGGTGGACACGGAACATTATACCTATCAGGATCTGAACAGCGAGATCAACATCAACACGGGCGGGATTTCGGCTGGGTTGAGCGTTTATCCGGTCCTGCCGGACGGCGAAAAGCTGCGCACATTCGTCGGGATACGCGCGAAGGTGCTCTATGACAAGCTTCCGTTCGCGTTTGAGATGGCGGAGGAGATCCTGCTGCATACAAAGTTTGACGACGACAAGCGCCTGTACGAGATCCTTGCGAAGCTGAAATCAAGGCTGCAGATGCTGTTCTCTGGCTCCGGTCATACTACAGCTGCTCTGCGTGCGATGTCTTATTTTTCACAGGCTGCGGCCTTCAATGACGAGATTAACGGTCTCGCATTTTACCGGTTGATCGAGGATCTGGAAAAGAATTTTGAACAGCGAAAGGAAGCGCTCAAGGACAAGCTGCGTGAGCTGGTGCGCGTGTTGTTTGGCAGAAAAGAACTGTTCGTGAGCCTGACTTCGGATGCGGAGGGACTTGAAAAGCTGCGCGCATCGCTTGGCGAATTTGCTGCAAACTTGCCGGATGTGAAAATAGAGAAGAAGGACAGCCGATTGGTTCCGGAGAAGAAAAACGAGGGCTTCATGACGGCCGGACAGGTGCAGTATGTCGCGCGGGCGGGCAATTTCGTGAAGGCCGGTTATGCGTACAGCGGACTTCTGCGCATTGTGAAGGTGCTGATGAACTATGATTATCTGTGGATCAATCTGCGCGTGAAGGGCGGGGCTTATGGCTGCATGAGTTCCTTCGGGCGCGACGGGGACACGTATCTGGTATCCTACCGCGACCCGAACCTTGGCAGGACGAACGAGATCTTTGAGGGAGTGCCACAGTATCTGGAAGAATTTGAGGCGGATGAGCAGACGATGACGAGCTACATCATCGGAACGTTCAGCGACATCGACGTGCCGCTGACACCTTCGGCGAAAGGTTATCGCGCGCTGGGTGCGTACTTCAGCGGGCTGACCGACGCGGATGTGCAGAAGGAGCGCGATGAAGTGCTGCAGGCGACGCCGGAACAGATCCGTACCCTGGCGCCGTTGGTGCGCGCGGTGCTCTCAGAGCAGGCGATCTGCGTGGTCGGCAACGAGGAGAAAATTCGCGGGGAGCAGGAGCTGTTCGGAAGCATCCAGATGCTGACAGGCGCGGAGGAAATGACAGAGTAAGCAGGCTGGACTGTTTGCTGAACAGAGTGCAGGGCCGTCTGCGGAGACGGACAAATTGTACGGTCTGCTGATAAACAGAGAGAAACAGGAGAACAGAATGGAAGCTGCGAATTTTAAATCCGGCTTCGCGACGCTGATCGGACGTCCGAACGTGGGAAAGTCCACGCTGATGAACCATCTGATCGGGCAGAAGATCGCGATCACGTCAAATAAGCCGCAGACGACGAGAAACCGGATTCAGACGGTCTACACTTCGAAAGAGGGGCAGATTGTGTTTCTGGACACGCCGGGAATCCACAAGGCGAAAAACAAGCTGGGCGAGTATATGGTGCACGTCGCGGAGCAGACGTTTCGCGAGGTGGACGTTGTGCTCTGGCTCGTGGAGCCGACGGATTATATCGGGAAGGGCGAGCAACACATCGCACAGCAGCTTGCAAAGGCAAATGTCCCGGTGATCCTGATCATGAATAAGATCGATACAGTGGACAAAGACAAGATAGATGTGTACATGGACGGTTACAGGGAGCTTTTCGATTTTGCGGAGATGATTCCGGTCTGCGCGCTGCGCGGCGTGGGCATGGACAAGGTGATCCGAGCGATCTTTCGCTATCTGCCCTATGGTCCGAAATATTACGATGATGACACGGTGACGGACCAGCCGCAGCGACAGATCGCAGCGGAGTTGATCCGCGAAAAGGCGCTGCGTTGCCTGGACGAGGAGATTCCGCACGGTATCGCGGTTTCGATCGAGAAGATGGAGGAGCGCGGAAGCAGGGACGGGGCTATCATGGACATTGAGGCCACGATCATTTGCGAGAAGGATTCCCACAAGGGCATCATCATTGGAAAGGGTGGCACGATGCTGCGCAAGATCGGCTCGCAGGCGCGCCGCGAGATCGAGAAGATGTTGGAGATGAAGGTAAACCTGCAGCTCTGGGTCAAGGTGAAGAAAGACTGGAGAGACAGCGATTTCCTCATCAAGAATTTTGGGTATGATAAGAAGGAACTATGAGTGAACCGATTAGGGTGACCGGCATGGTGCTGTCTGCCACGCCATACGGAGATAACGATAAGAGAGTGGTGCTGCTGACAAAGGAGCGCGGGAAGATCACGGCGTTTGCCAGAGGCGCCAGACGGCAGAACAGTGTGCTTCTGGCTGCGTCGAATCCGTTTTCCTTCGGAGTTTTCACGGTCTATGAGGGACGGAGTGCCTACACGTTGGTGCGCGCAGAGATCTCGGATTATTTCACGGAGGTAAAGGCGAACTTCGAGGCGACGTGCTATGGGTGTTACTTCATGGAGGTTGCAGAGTATTATTCGCGGGAGAACCTGGATGGTGCAGCGATGCTAAACCTTCTGTATGCTACACTGCGGGCGTTGCCGAAGAAGGAGCCGGACAATGAGCTGATTCGCTGTATCTTTGAAATGCGCGCGATGGTGCAAAACGGGGAATATCCCTATGAGACGGCGGAGGATACGTCTTTGCAGGAGGCGACGCGGTACGCGCTGGCGAATGTGC
>CANQEB010000258.1 GCA_947594085.1 uncultured Lachnospiraceae bacterium
TCAGTGGCTTGCCAGGGCTGCTGCTCACGATGGGCAATGCGGAGCGGACCACCCCGCTTGTGCTGATCGGGCCGAAAGGGTTAGAGCGCGTGGTGAATGCCTTGCGCGTGATTGCTCCAGAGCTGCCGTTTCCGATTGTGTTTAAGGAAATCCAGGGACCAGAGCAAACCTTCGTGGAGAATGGCTATCGGATCACGGCATTTCGGGTCAACCACAACGTGCTCTGTTATGGCTACACGCTGGAGATTGACCGTGCAGGCAGGTTCGATGTGGAACGCGCGCGGGCGGCAGATATTCCGATGAAGCTCTGGAGTCGTCTGCAGAGAGGCGAAGTGCTGGAAGAAGGCGGCAGAATTTATCGACCAGAGGATGTGCTTGGCCCGGCTCGAAAGGGGATTAAGCTCACATACTGCACGGATACCAGGCCGACCGAGAGCATTGCGGAACATGCAGCGGAAGCCGATCTGTTTATCTGTGAGGGTATGTACGGCGAGGCAGACAAGGCACAGAAGGCGGTCGAGTATAAACATATGACATTTGAAGAGGCGGCGCGTCTCGCAAAGCGCGCAAATCCCGCGCAGATGTGGTTGACTCATTACAGCCCGTCTTTGGTACGGGCAGAGGAGTATATGGACGGTGTGCGCAAGATCTTCCCGAAGACATATCCGGGGAAGGATGGAAAGTCGGTCGAGCTTGCCTTTGCGGAAGATTAGATTCTATTGCGTGAAGTGCAGAGGGCGAGGCAGCTATGATTGTGAGATATTGGAGGCATAGATGAGCGAAAAAGACATTTTGATACTGGCGATCGAGAGCTCCTGTGACGAGACTGCGGCGGCCGTCGTGAGGAACGGGAGGGAGGTCCTGTCAAATGTAATCTCATCCCAGATCGAGTTGCATAAGCTGTACGGGGGTGTTGTGCCGGAGATCGCATCGCGCAAGCACATTGAGAAGATCAATCAGGTGATTGAAGAGGCGCTTGCTGTGGCGGGCGTCTCACTGGACGATCTGGATGCGGTGGCCGTGACCTACGGGCCGGGTTTGGTTGGTGCGCTGCTTGTGGGAGTGGCCGAGGCAAAAGCGATCAGTTACGCGAAGAAGCTTCCGCTTGTAGGTGTGCATCATATCGAGGGACATATCTCGGCGAATTATATTGAAAATAAGGATCTGGAGCCACCCTTCATTTGCCTTGTGGTCTCTGGCGGACATACGCATCTCGTCCGGGTGAAGGACTACGGCGAATACGAAATATTGGGTCGCACGAGGGACGATGCGGCCGGGGAAGCGTTTGACAAGGTGGCACGCGCGATTGGGCTCGGTTACCCGGGCGGTCCGAAGATCGATCAGCTGGCCAAAGAGGGCGATCCGGATGCGATCGCGTTCCCGCGGGGGAAAATCGATGATTCTCCATACGACTTTAGCTTCAGTGGCCTGAAGTCGGCGGTTTTGAATTATCTGAACGGATGCCAGATGAAGGGAGAACCGGTCATTCGGGCAAATGTGGCCGCATCGTTTCAGAAGTCGGTCACCGATGTGCTGGTGGAGCATGCGATGATGGCCGTTCGGGAGTCAGGGCTTAACAAGCTGGCGATCGCCGGAGGCGTGGCGTCCAACGGGGCGTTGCGTGCCGCGATGGAAGAGGCCTGTGCAGAAAACGGAATTCGTTTCTATCGCCCGTCGCCGATCCTGTGCACGGACAACGCGGCGATGATTGGGGCGGCGGCCTATTATGAATATATCAAAGGCGTCCGGCACGGGTTGGATCTGAATGCGGTGCCAAATCTAAAGCTGGGCGAGCGGTGAACAGCCACAGGGTTTACGGTGTTCACCAACGGATATTAGGAAGGTGTCGTATAACATCCAAAAGGGGTACGAAATGAGAAACGTGGCAATTGTGCTTGCAGCAGGGCGTGGCAACAGAATGAACACTGATGTCGCGAAGCAGTATCTTCTTATAAAAGGGAAGCCGATTATTTGTTATTCGCTCGCGACGTTTGAACAGTGTCCATTTATCGATGAGATTGTGTTGGTGACTGGCTCGGATAAACTTACATTTTGCCAGGCGGAAATCGTGGAGAAGTATGGATTTCACAAGGTAAAGAAGATTGTCGCAGGAGGGAAGGAACGTTACCATTCGGTTTATCAGGGGATACTGGCGGCCGGTGACTGTGACTATATTTATATTCACGACGGCGCCCGACCGTTCATCTCACAGGAAATCTTGGAACGTGCCAGAGATGGGGTGCAAGCCGATCAGGCGTGTGTGGTTGGAATGCCAGTCAAGGATACAATCAAATTGTGTGATGACGACGGATTCTGTACAGAGACACCGGATCGTTCGCACGTATGGCAGATTCAGACGCCGCAGGTATTTTCGGGAAAGCTGATACGCCGGGCATATAGCCATTTGATGGATGCCCTTGAAAAGAAAACATCACTACAGGTGACGGACGACGCTATGGTGGTCGAGTTGATGACCGATGTGAAGGTGCGGCTGATTCCCGGGGACTATCACAACATCAAGATCACGACTCCGGAAGATCTGAAACTAGCAGAACTTTTCGCAGAAGAACGACAGTTTTGACAGGAGGAAGATTGCCGTAAAATAAGCAGGATAGTACTGGGCAAATCCATATCATGGGGAATTCTTAGGGATTATTTTGGGAAAAATGGGAAATATAAAAAATGACTGAGGAATGCTGAAAAATTTGGTTGACAGATTTCACCTAAAATGGTAACATAATTTTTGCGTCGACTGAAGACGTAACTCGTGAGAGGCATGGAGAGGTATCGAAGTGGTCATAACGAGGCGGTCTTGAAAACCGTTTGTCCGAAAGGGCGCGTGGGTTCGAATCCCACCCTCTCCGCTGTTTGATTTACAGAGGAGATTCCTCTAGGATTCAATTAAATAGATAAACTGATTTAGGCGTATGGAGAAGTACCCAAGCGGCTGAAGGGGCTCCCCTGGAAAGGGAGTAGATCGTTAATAGCGGTGCGTGGGTTCAAATCCCACCTTCTCCGGTCGGAAAAGCGTTTAAAGCTCAGTAAATGTGAGGCTTTGAACGCTTTTTTTCGTTTCAGATTTTATCTGCCTGCTCCTGCAGAGAAGCAAATGGTATTATTTCCTGAGAATTGACGGCGCAGATGCAAATAGTCTCTTGCAAGCGTTAGAAACCAGTTGTATAATTGTTGTCAGTACTGGACATCATAGATGTTTTTTACAGCATGTCTGTGTTCTGAGCGAAGCGAAAGGAATGGAAGATTATGGAGAGAGAAAATGCGGCACGTGCGGCGCTTGTCGTGCGGGGCGACTGGTCACGGATTAAAAAACTGATGCGAAGGGCAGCGGCTGGAGAGGACTTGCACATCGGGTTCCTGGGAGGCTCCATCACGCAGGGGAGCGTTGCCACTGCGCCGGAGAAGTGTTATGCGG
>CANQEB010000259.1 GCA_947594085.1 uncultured Lachnospiraceae bacterium
TCTCGATATCAGCCACAGCATCCTGCACGCTTCGGTTCCCGACCAGGCCCGCGATCTGCCCGTAGGTCGCCACGTTTCCGCGCGGGATCTTCCGCACGACATCGTAGATCGCGTCGAAGGTATTTCCGCTCTTTTCCACTGGTTTTTCCTCTTCAAATTCTTCCCACTGCATCTTTCTCTGCCTCCATTCGTTCCCTCCAGGCAAACTGATTCGCCGGCGATCGAGCGATATATCCATACTCTGTTCCAGATTTCGTTATCATTATATGGACACGCGGATTGCTTGTCAAGGAAACCGCGTCCCGACTCTGGGCTTTCCTGGTTATAAGCCGGGAAAGGGCTGCCCCTGTATTTTTCCGAAAGCTCTGCCGTCACGCTTTTGATGTGTAGGCCGTACCGCAACGATTTAACTTGACACAGTGAAAAAGCAGGCGTAAACTACAGATAATCGTTTTGATCGCGGCATCACGAAAGCTGTTCCTCTGACCGCCGCGATACTCTATCCATCAATCAAAGAGGGGGAATTACAATGGAAAAGAAAAACATTGACTGGGCAAATCTCGGTTTCGGCTATGTACAGACCGACAAGAGATTTGTCGCAAACTATAAAGACGGGGCGTGGGACGAGGGCGGCCTCACCACCGACGCGACCGTGACAATCACCGAGTGCGCGGGCGTGCTGCAGTACGCGCAGACCTGCTTCGAGGGCATGAAGGCATACACGACCGAGGACGGCCACATCGTGACGTTCCGTCCGGATCTCAACGCGGAGCGCATGGAGAACTCCTGCAAGCGTCTGGAGATGCCGGTCTATCCGCAGGATAAGTTTGTCGAGGCAGTCGTCCAGACCGTCGCGGCAAATGAAGCCTACGTACCGCCCTACGGCTCCGGCGCCACGCTCTATGTCCGCCCGTACATGTTCGGCAGCGACGCCGTCATCGGTGTAAAGCCGTCCAGCGAATACCAGTTCCGCGTGTTCACGACTCCGGTCGGCCCGTACTTCAAAGGCGGCGTGAAGCCGCTGACGATCCGCGTCTGCGATTATGACCGCGCGGCACCGCACGGCACCGGCCACATCAAGGCAGGCCTGAACTACGCGATGAGCCTCTACGCGATCATGGACGCGCACCGTCAGGGCTTTGATGAGAATATGTACCTCGACGCTGCCACCCGCACAAAGGTCGAGGAGACCGGCGGCGCGAACTTCCTCTTCGTGACAAAGGACAACAAAGTCGTGACCCCGAAGTCGAACAGCATTCTGCCGTCCATCACCCGCCGCTCCCTGCTCGTCGTGGCGAAAGAGTATCTGGGACTTGAGGTCGAGGAGCGCGAGGTCTTCTTCGATGAAGTCAAGGATTTCGCGGAGTGCGGCCTGTGCGGCACCGCAGCTGTCATCTCCCCGGTCGGCAAGATTGTCGACCACGGCAAGGAGATCTGCTTCCCGAGCGGAATGAGCGAGATGGGTCCGACGACGAAGAAGCTGTATGACACCCTGACCGGCATCCAGATGGGCCGCCTCGAGGCACCGAAGGGCTGGATCAAAGTCATCAAATAAGCAAATTAGTTCTGACAAACAAACACCCGGGAAGACTATCAAGCCTTTCCGGGTATTATTTTTTTAGAACTCTTCGCTATGGCTGTCCCGTTATTAACGATAAATGCGAATGCCGTACTGCAATGACTCATGGTTTTTGTTTTCTACTGTAAAGAAAACATATGCTCTAGCGTTTTTTCCCTTTGGAATTTTAAACGCCTTATTATTTTCTACTTTAAAGCTTTTTTCATTAGCGACGTTCTTCGCGCTGATTCCGTCCGTATACGCAATTTTCCATCCCTTTTTCAGTTTCAACGTAATCTTCGCAGTTGGCTTTTTGTACTTATTGATGTCAAAATAGTATTTGTATTTCTTCAGATTGATTTTCTTCCCATCCACTGTGATACTCTTATATGGATTCGGATAATTCTTTACGGTGAAAATTGCAGAGGCTGTTCCTCTCGTGCTGCCAGTTTGATATTGTACCGTGATCTTAGTTTTTCCCTTTTTTAACGGCATCAGATAGTGATCATGCTGTCCTGTTCCTTCATATACAACCTTGATGATCCTGGGATCACTGGCTGTCACGGAAAGAACCTTTCCATCCTCCGGAAAATCACCCAAATTGACCGAGCGCCAATACTCACAACCTGCCCATAACAATTCCGGTGTAATAGTTATCTTCTGGGCTGCCTGAGCTGACATCGGTGCGAATACGCCAAGCATCAGCAGAACAGCCATCAGCAGGGCTGCGCATCTCTTCTCAATTGACCTCATAACATATCCTCCCTTTATGGTATATCTTTACTGTATTTTAATTATAGTTGCGATCTGACTACCTGTCAACAAATATTCGATTTTCCAGGAAATGAGTGACAATTTCATCGCCATATGTTTGTATACGCCTGAATTCTTCCTATCCGAACAGTTCTGTCCTGAACTTGATTTGCCACTCCTGTTCAGGAAATGTTTTACCGTCCCAATGCCCGCAGCCTCGCCTCGATCGCCTGTCCGCTCTCCTCAAACAAGAGTTCTCTATTGTAGCGGTAGTAGCGCTCGCACTCGTACTCCTGCAAAAAATGTATGCTGTAGGGATCTCGGTTCAACTCCGTGACGAAGATGACCATCTCCTGCCCCGCGGAGAACGCCGCCTCCAAAAAATCAAACACATGCTCCAGCATTGTTCCAGCCTCAGCAGTCTCCTGCTCCAGCGCATCCTGCTCCCCGTCAAACCATTCCTTGATCCTGGCGAACGCCGTCTCACCGTCCCGCACGTCTTCCTTTCGCAGATCTCGCCGATATTGCTCCAGAAGCTCCGTCACCTGACGTCGGATCTGCTCCTCCTGCCTCGTCAAAAGTTCTGCCGTCTTCCTGCGGTCAGTCTCCGCCTGAAAATCGGCAAGCGCGGCGTTCAAAATCGTATCCATGTCAAAAGATTTCGTCTGCCGGTTCACTCCTACTGCCTCATCGCTGTTTTCTCCTGCGAGCAGCTGTGCCTTCAGTTTTTTCAGTTCTCCATATAGCAGCTCATTTGCCTGCTCCGTGCGCATCAGTTCCGCGAAACGGTTCCGGCAACGCCCGAGCAGAAGTCCGACCACGCTCAACCGCTCGTCAAACGGCGCGTGTGCGGCCTTTTTCAGCAACACCGGATCAATCCGCCCCTCCAGCACCTCCTCGAGCTGGTAATCCATCTGATACTTGCGGTACAGCTCCAGATAATTCGCGAAATCCTTCGCGATCGTCTCGTGCTGGATGTACTGCGCCACGACCTCACGGTCCATCTCTTTGCCGAGCGCGTCGTAGACCGTAAGCATCTGAGAGAGATCCTCCCAGCCGCGCGGTGTCGCGAATTTCCTGCCATCCACGGTTGTCTCCATCTTGTAGA
>CANQEB010000260.1 GCA_947594085.1 uncultured Lachnospiraceae bacterium
TTTTTAGTGTACTCTTTTTCCCCGATTTTTTAGGTTATTTGTTTTCATTTTTCTCTTGACATATCACCAAATTGCTTTTTCTGGGGCAGAAAAGCTCTGCCCTGTGATCAACTCCTATATTATTCTTTGCGAATCAGTAAAACAACAAAAAATAGGAAAACGTTTTCAAACAGAATAGGATTGATTTTACGAGAAGATATGATAGTATAGATTGATATAGAGCATAAATATAGCGACAAAATGAATACGTTTTCAAAAGAGAGGGAAAGAAAATGTCGATAAAAGAAATCGCTAAAATGAGTGGGGCGTCGGTGGCTACGGTGTCGCGCGTCCTGAACCATCCGGACTATGTCTGTCGAGATAAGAGCCTGCAGAACCGCATTTGGGAGGCTGCCAGAGAGCTGGACTATATTCCAAATCATGCGGCACAGCAGTTGAAAAGAGGTCGGCTTGAGCAGGAGGCGCACAATCAGGTCGACGTGTTCCTGACAAGATTCCAGACATTGGAGGAGGACATCTTTTTCAAAGAGCTCTATGAGATTCTCCGCGAGACATTGCTGCGCCGGAATTGTGTTTTGCATCGACTTTTGACGCTTCCGGATATGATTAGCCGATCAAAGAATATTTCCCGCGTGCATCCTTCGGACAAGGAGCCAGACGGTTTGGTTATGCTTGGGAAATGTCCGCCGGAGCTGCTTCCGTTTCTCAAGAAACAGTACCAAAATCTTGTCGGAATCGACCGAAATCCGACGAGCTTTGACTATGATGAGGTCTTTTGCGACGGCTCTCTCGCGGCGGAGATGGCGATGGATTATCTAATCTCGCTGGGTCACAAGCGAATCGCGTATATTGGGGACTGTTCCTACGAGGCGCGGTATATTGGATATTACCAGTCTCTGATGGCGCATAAGCTACCGCTGGATTACTCCAACGTGTATCCGACGAGCCAGACGAGACAGGAAGGCCAGCAGATGATGAATATTATTCTAGGGAAGGATGACCGGCCGACGGCTGTATTTTGTGCGAATGACAGCACGGCGCTTGGCGTGCTCGATGCGCTGAAAGCACGCCGAAGGAAAGGATATCTTCCATCGATCATCTCGATTGACAATATTCGGGAGGCAGAAACGGCAACCCCGATGCTTACGACGATCAATATTCCAAAAAGGGAAATGGCCCACCATGCAGTCTCTCTGCTCCTGGATCGGATTGCCGGAGGCCATCGGGAAAATGTGCGGGTTGAGATGCAGGGACGGCTCATCGTGCGTGACAGCTGCAGCTATTGTGCACAGTGAAACTTTTCTGAAATCTTTCTTAATCAAGTTGACATTTTTTGGTTATTCTTTTAATATGAAATCATAGTTGTGCGAAATGTCATATAAATGAGAGAAAAGGGGGCGTTTCTATGGTAAGAAAGCCAACGCCGGAAGTGAGAACAAATATGCGCGGCGGCAATGGAGAAGTGCTGTTGGAGCACATTGTGTCCAAGGATGAAATGAATGGACATGGCAGACTATACGCGCGTATTCGCCTGAAACCGGGCTGCAGTATTGGATTTCATGAGCACATCGGCGATACAGAGCCATATTTTATCTTGGAGGGCCATGGGATCTTTGTCGACAATGACGGTTCCAGGACGGAGGTCGGCCCGGGCGATGTGTGTTATATTGAGGTAGGGCAGGGACATGCGATCGAGAACAATTCAGAGAGCGATCTTGTGTTTATGGCGTTGATCTACAATGAATAAAGAGCGACAATACAGGAAAAAATTCTATAAATTAACATTCATGGAGGAAAAATTATGGATTTCAATGATCTCACACAAAAATTTACACAGAAGGTAAAGCAGCTGAGCAAGGATACGGCGGAAGAAGTTCAGAAACTGAACAAAATTAGACAGCTCAATGGCAAGATCAACGACGCGAAAAAGCAGATCGAGAATATTTATTCCGAGATTGGCAAGAAGTTTTATGAGCTTCGCAAGGACGACATTCCGGAGGGCTTTGAGGAGTTTATCCAGACGATCAACGACAAGACAGTCGAGATCGAGCAGCTCAAGGAGCAGGTCCGTGAGACGAAGGGAGTTGTCCTCTGCCCGGGCTGCAATACGGAAGTGTCCAGCGATGAGCGCTTCTGCCCGAACTGTGGCAGTAAGATGCCGGAGCCTGTCGAGGTTGCGGATGAAGAGGATGAGGCAGCAGTTGTCGTGGATACCGTTGATGTGACGGAGGCCGCGAAGACGACCGTGGACGATGTGAAGGAAGCAGCGGCGGATGTGGCGGATGATGTGAAGGAAGCGACGGCCGATGCGGTGGACAATATGAAGGAAGCAGCGGCGGATGTGGCGGACAGTGTGAAGGATATGGCATCCGACGCGGTGGATGATATAAAGGATGCCGCAAAGGAAAAGGCAGAGGAGATCGTGGAAGGAGCAAAGGAGGTTGCGGGAAATGCAGCCGATGAGCTCAAGGAAGCGGCTGAAGATCTGAAAGAAAACGCAGAGAAAATGTTCTGAGAAGGGGAAACGAACATTTTGCGCTATACGGTGGGGTGTAAATAGCAGCGATTTCGCGGAGGGGAGATACCGGATGTATTTTTATTTACCGACTAAGATTTACAATGAGAGAGATTGCGTGAAAAAGCACGGCGCTGAGTGGGCATCACTCGGGCATAAGGCGCTGATTGTGACCGGCAAGAGTTCTGCCGGGAATGGTTCTCTTGCCGATGTCACGGACGTTCTGAAGGAACAGGGCGTGGAGTATTTTATTTTTGACGCGATAGAGGAAAATCCGTCAATCGAGATGGTAATGCAGGTCCGTGATCTGGGTGTGCAGGAGCAGGCGGATTTCGTGGTCGGCATTGGGGGAGGTTCCCCGATGGATGCGGCGAAGGCGGTTGCGCTGATGATCGCGCAGAAGGAGAGAGGGGCTGACTTCCTGTACCAAAAAGGGGAGAGGGCCACGGCGCTTCCGGTTGTGGAGGTGCCGACGACGTGTGGCACCGGTTCCGAGGCCACGCCTTATGCGATTCTGACGATTCACGAACAGCGGATCAAGGCAAGTCTGCCGCACAAGGTCTATCCGGCGTATGCGCTGGTGGATGGGAAATATCTGCTGAATGTGCCGAAGCAGATTTTGGTTAACACGGCAGTCGATGCGCTTGGACATTTTATTGAGAGCTATATCAACGCGCAGGCCACTGATTTTAGCCACATGCTCTGTGAATATGGCATGGGGGTCTGGAGCAGTGTCAAAAATGTGCTCATCGGAGCGAGCCTGACAGTGGAGGAGTGTGACACACTTTTGTTCGCGTCCACCCTGGCGGGCATGGCGATCGCGCATACAGGGACGTCCCTGCCGCACGGGCTGAGTTATTATTTCACCTACGAGAAAGGTGTGCCGCATGGGAAGGC
>CANQEB010000261.1 GCA_947594085.1 uncultured Lachnospiraceae bacterium
CGGCTATGCGGTCACGCTTGTGACGGATGCGAAGGCGGATATGATCTACTATGCGTCTGTGACCGGTCCGCCGATGCTGGATGTGGTCGCGGAGGATCTGGGATATGAATCCTTTGCCGCGATGGGAGAGTATGTGCTGCAAATGACGGAGGAGATGGGGATTGATCCGGAAAAGTCTGAGGATGCGTCTGATTTCTTTTCCTATATGGCAGAAACCGTTCGCCCCGAAGAGGAATCGGACTATGATTTCGCGGCTGTCTGCGGAGCGCAGGGAATGAAGGCTGAGCGGAGGATGGCAAATCTGGAGCTTGATGTGGAGCTTTCATTTGAGACGTTTTCGGGACACGCATATCGCCGCCTGGCCACAACGAATTACAATATGGATCCGAATAAGGTGGGAATAGGATTCGCGGTAATGTACGGTACGCAGCAGTGGAAGGATCTTGCCGAAGAGTTTTCGGCGGTAGAGGGAGCTACGGAATTTGTGCCGGACGAAGCTCTGGAATTTTACGACGTAGGAGCCGGCTTTGCGAGAGGGAATCCTGATGTGACCGATTATCTGGATTATCAGATGCAACCGGCGGGGACGGAAGCAGCGCAGGGAACGGACGAGAGCAAGACGTACGGTGTAGCGCAGGAATTACCAGGAAGCGAAGACTATGACGGAGCGAGCGCGGCCGAAAACGGATACGCCGAGGTGGAAGCAGAAAAAAATTTGGAATGATACAATTTGGATACAATTTTGTGTAAAATCTGATACATGTGAGTTTTATCCTCTTTGCAGAAAGCGGGAGAACGACAGAGAAAGCGGATGGCGAGTCCGACGGCTGTTTTTCGAAGAACGCGACTGCAGAGGGGATATTTTTATGTATAAAAATGGATATGAATGGACGCCCGAATGGATGCAGGGGAGCGGAAATCACAGGCTCGTAAAGGCATGCAGCTCGACCGAGCGCAACGCGGAAGATGCATGGAAGTACTTTGCGAACGGGAATTGTGTGCGCAAGATCGATCCTTATGACATGAGGGAAGGCCCGGCGCAAAGTGCGGGGAGTTATTACGCGGGTATAAATCGGGTGCAGAGGAAGAAGGAGCGGGAGCAGGAAATGAAAGAAAACAGGGAACGCCTGGCCCAGAGCGAGAAAAAGGACGGACACAGGCTGCAGCGTGGAAGGAGACGGCGCGTTTTGCTGGGTGTTGCGGCGGCGCTCATTGCGGTGACAGTGGTAGGAAGCATGCATTACAGGCAGGTTGGAGAGACGAATTCGGGGCGTTTCTGGATCTGGGAGGACCGCGGTGACGGCGGCGTGAACATCGCCGGGCAGGAGGCGGACTTGTTGATGCTCGTCAACAAGGACCACGCGCTCCCGGATGATTATCTGCCGAGGCTGCACTGGCTGGAGAATAAGTCGTGCGCAGTCGCGGAGGAGATGTACCCGGCGCTGAAGATGATGCTGACGGACGGCACGGAGGAAGGGCTGCAGTTCGTCGTGGCCTCCGGCTATCGGGATTCCGAGTACCAACAGAGGCTTCTGGACGAGGATATCGCTTCCTCAATGGAGAGCGAAGGGCTGACATGGCAGCAGGCTTACGACAAGGAGACGCGCGAGACGATGCCGCCGGGACACAGTGAGCATGAGACGGGGCTTGCGGCGGATATTGTCTCACTTGACTATCAGGTGCTGGACGCGCAGCAGGAATACACGCCGGAGTGCCGTTGGCTGCAAGAGAACTGCAGCAAGTAAGGCTTTATCCTGCGTTACCCGCGCGGCAAGGAGGACATCACGAAGGTGGATTATGAGTCGTGGCATTTCCGCTATGTGGGCGTGGAGGCTGCGCAGGAGATTATGAGCAGGGGGATCACACTGGAGGAGTATTTGGAGGAAATGTGAGTGGATAAAAACGGCATGAGAACACAGTTTGCATCATGTCGGAGGGGTATTTGGAGGAAACATGAGCAGATAAAAACGGCATGAAAGTACGGCATGAGAGCACAGTTGGCATCACGACGGAAGGATATCCGGGAGCAGTGTGAGATATGGAAAAGAGATTGAGCGATGGCAATGAGGAGAAGTTATGATCACGATTGGGGATGTGGAAAAGATTCTGCGGGAGAGAGGGCTGCTCGCAGAGTATGACAGGAAAAAACCGAGGGCCGAGAGCCCGCAGGTGCAGAGTATTTGTGGCAATGGTATCGCAGAGCCGGTTCTCTGGCTCACCTGCGATTCGCGGGCTGTGGTGCCGGGAACCTTATTCATCTGCAAGGGAGCAGCCTTCCGGGAAGAATATCTGCGGGAGGCGGCAGAGAAAGGGAGTATTGCATATATCAGCGAGCGGGAGTACGCGGCCGGGCGGGGGTTGGCCGCGTTTCTCGTGAGCGACGTGCGCTGTGCGATGGCAGCGGTATCCGCACTGTTTTTCGGCTATGTGCCGGGCGAGCCGCGGCTGACCGGCATCACGGGAACGAAGGGGAAGACGACGACCGCCTGGTACTTAAAGGCGATGCTGGACGCGTGGGAGGCTGAGCAGGGAAAGCCGGAAACCGGGCTGATCTCGACGGTAATCAATTATGATGGAAAGCAAAGGCAGGACGCCGTGATGACGACACCGGAGGCGCCAGTGGTTCACGAGTTGTTGGCAAATGCCCGGCAATCGGGGCTGCGCTATCTGACGATGGAGGTGTCAAGCCAGGCGCTCAAGTACAAGCGTGTGCGGGAGCTCCGTTTTGACGTGGGGATTTTCCTGAATATTTCCGAGGATCATATCAGCCCGCAGGAGCACCGCGATTTCGGGGATTATTTCAGTTCAAAGCTCTCGATCTTCCGGCAGACGAGGACGGCCTGTGTCAATCTGGACGCGGATCACGCGCAGAAGATCCTTGACGCGGCGCGGAAGGCGGAGCGCGTCGTCACATTCGGCAGACATCCGCGGGCGGATTATCGCTACAGTGAGGTGGATAAATCCGGAAGCCGCATTTCGTTCCGTGTGACGTGCAGCAGGTTCAGTGAGCGCTTTGAGCTCGCGATGAGGGGAGGCTTTAATATAGAGAATGCCGTGGCGGCGATCGCGGCGGCCGATGTGTACGGAGTGCCCGTCCATTGCATGCGTCAGGCGCTTGCGCAGACCACGGTGCCGGGACGCATGGAGACCTTTGCAAGCGACGACGGGAAGCTCTGCGGGATCGTCGATTTCGCGCACAACCGCCTGAGCTTTGAACGGTTGTTTGACGCGGCGTACCAGGAATACAGTCAGTACGGGCGGATCATCACGATCTTCGGCTGTCCCGGCGGCAAGGCGCTGAACCGCAGGCGAGAGCTTGGAGTCATCGCGGGACTGTTCTCAGACTATGTCTGCGTGACCTCGGACGACCCGGGATGCAGGTGCACGCGCAGCCTGTCATCTCCACGTAGC
>CANQEB010000262.1 GCA_947594085.1 uncultured Lachnospiraceae bacterium
AAGCGCTGCAGGTGGCTGTGGCGGCTTATCAGGCCTGTCATTTTCTCGGCGTGCCGGAGTGCGACGTGCATCTCGCGCACGCGGTCGTGTACCTCGCGATGGCGCCGAAATCCAACGCGCTCGACCGGGCCTGCATCGCGTGCCGCGAGGATGTGCGCAACCTCCCGGCGGAGCCGGTGCCACTGCAGATCCGCAACGCACCGACCGGCCTGATGAAGGAACTGCATTACGGCGAGGGCTACATCTACGCACACGACACGGAGGAAAAGATGGCGCGGATGCAATGTCTGCCGGACAGCCTGGTCGGACGGCGCTACTATGAGCCGACTACGCAGGGCGCGGAGGCGAAGGTGAAGGAGCGGCTGGAAGAAATCCTGGCCTGGAAGAATGGCGGGAAATGATTTTTCAGACAGAGTGCGGATAAATTTGCCATATTCTCCGAAACAGGGAGAGTACGGCAAATTTTTTGACTATTGACAAGTTAATTTAAGCAATATAAAATATAATTATTAGCTAATATTAATCTGCAGTGAGGAGAAATAAAGCAATGCGACCCAGAAAGAAGATCAGCCAGAGCGATATTGCCGAGGCACTCGGCATCAGTAACGTCAGCGTATCGAACGCTCTGGCGGGCAGAAAGGGAGTTGGCCGGGAGCTGAGCGAAAAGGTGCGCCGAAAAGCAATTGAGCTGGGCTATGACACGGAAGAGAACGCAAATGCGGTCTCCGGCATGATTCTATTGGTTGTATCGGATAATTGGCCGAGAGAGAAGCGCGGGGTGATCGAAAAAATTGCGGTGGATAGAGGATTTCACGTGGAGCTTTGCACACTTAAGGAGATCTTAAGCGGCGCATGCGTAGACCGTTGGAAGAATCCCGACTGCTGCGGTGTTCTGTTGCCGGAGCAGCTTCCGACTGGTGTGCTGCGCATTTTGTTGAAGACGATCGGCCGGCCGATGGTTGGAGCGGGGTTTTTTGATGCAAATATTCCGATCGATTATGTGATAGACGACGGTTTTCACGGCGTGCAGACGGCGATGCGCTATCTGTATGACAGGGGATATGAAACGATCCTGTATGTGATGCCGGAGGAGAAGCATTCCCTGTCTGAGTCTGAGGCTCGGATGGGAGACGATCAGCTGATGGGGTTTCGCTGCGGAAGATATCTTCGGATGATTGAACAGAGTGCGGTTCTGGAAAAAGTGCCGGCATTTGACTTGGAGGAAACGCGGGACATTCTGGAATGGAATGCTGTGGAAGAATTTCTTGACGAGAGGAAGCAGCCTGTGGTTGAGCGCTCGGACGGAAAGCGTGACAAAACACGATCGAAGACAGGGAAGTTCCAGCGCACGGCATTTCTGTGCGGAGATATGGCATCGACCGCCGCTCTAATACAGATGCTGGACAAAAGGGGGATCCGCGTGCCGGAGGACGTTGCCGTGCTCGGATTCAGCGACGAGGAGGATTCAAAGGACGATCTGGGAGCGCGGACGACCCGCCGGAGGATCACAGCGTATCAGAGCTGCAGGAGAGATATTCTGATTCAATGCTGTGAGCTGCTTCGACGAAGAAGGACAGAAAGTGAAGAAAAGGCAGGGAATGTTCACATGACGACGGGGGAAATTGTGGAAGGGGACACAGTATCATGGCAAAGCAGGTAACAATGCGCGATATTGCGGACGCGTTGAATACCAGCGTTGTGACGATCTCGAACGCGATCTCAATGAAGGCGGGCGTCAGTGAGCCGTTGCGTCGTGAGATCCTGAAGAAAGCGGAAGAGCTCGGATATCGATTTCCGCAAAAGCCATGCGAAAAGCGGAAAAGCTCTCTGATGGCGGGAATCCTCTGTTCGCGGAGCTACATGAGCGAGGAGAGCTCCTTTTACTGGGAGATGTATCGCAATGTCGTAAACGCGGCGGCGCAGAAGGGCGTGATCACGATGCTGGAGATCCTTGAGACGGATGAGGAAGCGGCGAAAGCGAATATGGATGATCTCGCGCTGGCGGTAGACAGCGGGACCGACGGATTTCTCGTGATTGGGCAAATCGAGGACAGATATCTGAAGCTTCTTTTGGAGAAATGGAAAAAACCGGTGGTTTTGCTCGACTTTTGCCGCCCGGAGTACGACTGTGACGCGGTGATGTCAAACAATTATATGGGGGCTTACCGCATTACGAAATACCTGACGGATCGTGGGCATAGACGGATTGGTTTTGTCGGCACGGGGCGGACGTCGCTCAATGTGGCGGAGCGTTATTACGGTTTTTGCAGCTGTATGCAGGAGCAGGGGCTTCCCATCGAGCCAAAATGGCTGCTGGAGGACAGAGAGCTGCGGACAGAGCGGCCGAGGATCGAGCTCCCGCAGGAGCTTCCCGACGCGTTTGTGTGCAGCAGTGACTATGCGGCCGGTATTCTTTACAACACGCTGACCGCGAGAGGGCTTCGCGTGCCAGAGGACGTTTCTCTGATCGGATACGACGATTACCTGTACGGGAATGCGTTCGCGAAGGAACTGACGACCTACCGGGTAGATCTGCCGGGAATGGCGGGTCAGGCGATGGAGCTTCTTCGCGAAAGGATTGATGCGCCGAAACGCCCCTGCGGCGTTCATTACATTGACAGTGAGATCATAGAAAGAAGTAGTGTGAGAGATATATGAACAGACGGGTGACATTGGAGGAGATCGGGAAGGTGCATGGCGTTAGCGCTGTGACTGTCTCGAAAGCTTTGAAAGATCAGAAGGGCGTGAGCGAGCAGCTGAAGACCCAGATTCGACAGACTGCTGAGAAGATGGGATATCGCAGGACAAACCGCGCACACAATATGAGGGTATCTCACAGGGTCGGAGTTATCATCGCGGAGCGATTCTTGGGCGAGCCACAGTCCTATTACTGGACAGTCTATCGGAAGTTGGCTGGACAGATCGCGGAAAAGGGTAACACTTCTCTGCTTGAGGTGATCGGCGCGGTGGATGAGGCGGAAGGCAAACTGCCTAGAATCATCGCGGAGCGCCGCTGCGATGGAGTGGTTGTCATGGGTTCTTTTTGTCATAGTTATATGGAGCTGCTGCACTGTGCGCCGGAGAGCGTGGTACCGCTGGTGTATCTGGATGCGGACGCGGAGTCGGAACACAGCGATGTGATTGTCAGCGACAATATTGGCGGCGGTTACGCGATGACCAATTACCTTTTGTCGCTGGGACACAGAAGGATCGCCTATATCGGAACTCTTCTTGCGACGTCGAGCATTGACGACCGCTATCTCGGATACGTCAAGGCGCTTCTTCGGCATGGGATCGACGCAAAACGGGAGTGGGTCATCGGCGACCGTGACCGCGCGAACGGAATTCTGCTGAGGAGCGAGGAGCTTCTCTCTGAGATGATCGGCTGGAAAAAGGAGGAGATG
>CANQEB010000263.1 GCA_947594085.1 uncultured Lachnospiraceae bacterium
GTGCCGGTTGCGGACGTCCTGACGGACGAATTGCTCCGCGGTGTAGGAGTAGAGAATCGTAGCGTCCGCCTCGCCGTCTAGCACCGCCTGAACGCAGTCCTTAGAGGTGGGATAACGGATCAGCGCATCCTCGGGGTAGCGATCGGTGACTGTGTTTCCAAACGCGTCGGACTGTTCCACTACAGCCAGTCGCTCGATCTCTCCGGAAAAGCCCTTTAGGGTGAGACGCGCGAAATTGGTCTGGAAATAGGGAACCGTGATCTTGTAGCCCTCCTCCTCCGCCAGATAGTAGTCTCCGGCAAAGTCCAGCACCACATCCGCGTCGCCCGTCGCGCGCAGCGCGTAGTATTCGTTTCGGTCTTCCACCGGGATATACTCATAGTCAAGCCCGATCCGCTTGGCCAGGGTGTCGAAAAGGGAAGGGAGAATGCCCTTGGCTTCTCCGTCCTCGAAGTAGCAGTAAGGAACCCGCCCGGGGTTGAACAGCAGCCGCAGAGGTTTGCCCGAGGCGCGGCGCTCCTCAAGGAACGCGCGCTCGCCGGCGTTCATGATGATCGAGCCGCTCTGGTCGGTAGCATAATATGTTTCGTGAAGCGTGTCCCGCCAGTTCGGGTCGTGAAGATCCATCTCGTTGATGGCCTCGTTGATTCGCTCCATCAGATCGACGTTGTCTTTTCTGGTGCAGATATAAAAGGGGCTGGCATCGAAGGATTCCAGCAGCCATTCATTTTCCAGCAGACGCAGACTGCCGGTGACTGCGGCGTCCACCTCTCCGCTCTGAAGGGCGTCGGAGAGAGCGCCTTGTTCGCTGAAGTAGACCGGTTCGAAGGAGAAATCGTGTTCTTTCGCGAAACGCTCAAAGTTTTCGTTCTTGGAATTATCCTCCAACATGCCGACGGTAAGACCGTCGTAGGTGGAGTAGTCCCCCTCCACGACGTCCTCGTTTCCGGCTTTCACGGTGAAAATGGTGGAGTTGGAGCCGATGTCCTGATCGGAGAACAGGAATTCTTTCTCGCGCTCCGGGGTTTTGGAGACGGAGGTGACGATGTCTACCTCGCCGTCCCGCAGCATATCGAGCGATTCCTTGTAGGAATTGTCATAGCCAATATATTCATAAGACCAGCCGCCGTGGATGGCGAGCCGCTGCAGAAATTCATAGCCATAGCCGCTCCTGTGGCCATCCTCTCCGATCACATGATAGCCAGAGAAAGCGAAGAAGCCCACCCGGAGGATCTCTGGCTGTTCTTTTGTCGCATCTGCAGCCTGAGTGGAAAAGCAGGATGATACAAGGAGCAGAGTAGCTAACACGATACAAAGCGGACGTATCCTTTTCATTTCGTGGTTCCTCCTTTGTCTTCAAGGTATGTTTTATATTATATTATTTTAGCGGGGCGGTGGCAAGCTTTATCTTGCGCAGATTATGGTAGAAACAGCATTTATGCTGCACAAGGATTGTCGCGCGCGGCTTATTTGCATATGATATAGCGATCAGAAGAGGGGAACAGGGATTTTATGGCTATCGGATATCTGCAGATACAGGTGAGGACCGCGCGAGATGTCATCCCGCTTGAAGGTGCCCAGGTCTGGGTGCTGGACGGAGAGGGGAATGTCCTCGAACGTCTTGTCACGGATGAAAGCGGTGAGACGCAGACCGTTTCGCTGGAAACGCTGGATAGGAGTTATTCACAGGATTCAGGGTATATGGGGAAGCCATATGCACAGTACAGTGTGATCGTGGATATGGAGGGCTTTGAACCGGTCTCAGTGGAAGAGATTCCAATTTTTGACGGGGAGACGGCAATGCTGCCGGTGGAGCTCGTCCCGCGCGAGGATCGGCGTCCGTCACAGACGATGGAGGAGATCGATGTCGGGGAGTTTGCCGTAGCGCTTGCACACGGGCAGACTCAGGAAGGAGCTTCCTCAAAATCGTGTGCAGAGTGTGAGCAGGCTGGGGCAGAGAACGCTGCGAAGCCGCGGGTATTGCGCCAGGTGGTGATTCCGAATCCGATCACGGTGCATCTGGGTGCGCCGAGTGCGCAGGCGGCAAATGTACAGCTGCCATTTCTGGATTATGTGAAGAATGTAGCGAGCAGCGAGATCTATCCGACCTGGCCGCGGGAAGCCTTGAAAGCAAATGTCTATGCGATCATGACTTTCGCTCTGAACCGTGTCTACACGGAATGGTATAGAAGTCGTGGCTACAATTTCGACATTACAAGCAGCACGGCATACGACCAATATTACGTGCCAGGGCGGCCGATTTATGCTTCGATCAGCAGTGTGGTTGATGAGGTCTACGGGGAATATGTCAGAAGGCAAGGACAATACGCGCCTTATTTTACTTCTTTCTGCAACGGGACGACTGTGACCTGCGCAGGCCTGTCTCAGTGGGGAAGCGTCACACTTGCCAATCGCGGTTACAATGCGGAACAGATCCTGCGGTATTATTATCCGAATGATATCGAGCTTGCCAGGACGAATATTGTTACGAACGCTCTTTCGTCTTATCCTGGAACGGCGCTGCGCGTCGGGAGCAGCGGCCTGGACGTACAGACGCTTCAAACGTGGCTTGGGAGAGTTCGCCGCAATTACCCGGCAATTCCAGCTATTACGGATCATCCGGGTACCTTCGGTGAGAGCACGCGGGCGGCAGTGCGAAAATTTCAAAGCATCTTTAATCTGACCGTCGACGGCATTGCAGGAAAAGCGACATGGTATAAACTGTCTGACCTGTACACAGCGGTGACAAGGCTGGCTGAGCTGGACAGTGAGGGAACGAGCCTCGGTATCGGGACGGTTCCGCCCAATGTGGTGCTGCGGCAAGGTTCGCGCGGGCAGGATGTCGTGACGCTGCAGTATCTTCTGAATGTGATCGCCCAGTATTATCCGGCACTTCCGGCTCCGGCGCAAGACGGTATTTTTGGCAGCGGGACCAGACAGGCGGTCATCGCGTTTCAGCGCCATATGGGGCTGGAGCCGGACGGGATTGTGGGTGCGAAGACTTGGCGGGCATTGTACGACCATTATCTTGGTATCGAGGAAAACGTTCCCGTTCCCGGGCCGGGCGAAGGCATGATCACCTATGTGGTGCAGGCGGGCGACACACTCTGGCGTATTGCGAGGCGTTACGGTACCACGGTGGAGGCGATCAAGCGGGCGAATGGGCTGACCAGTGATATGATTCTGGTCGGTCAGGTGCTGAGAATTCCTGTGGGTTGAAAGTTGGATCGTTGCTATACTGGTCAAATTAGGAAGATCTGTGGACGTCTGCGTCTATGCGCTACGTTTGAATGAAAAAGTCCGTATTTAGATAATATGAAGTGACCTCACATTTGCAGCAACGTGGATTTACCCGTATAATTCATGTTGAAGCAAATAACACG
>CANQEB010000264.1 GCA_947594085.1 uncultured Lachnospiraceae bacterium
CCTGCACCAGCAGTGCCACAGGTCTGGCCTCCAGATCGCTGGGAAGCTGAACCGTGATCTCTCTCTTTGTCATAATCATATTCCTCCTTGTCTTGCCCTTGAATCTTCTGCCAGACGGCTCAGTTTCCGCAGCCTGTGGTTCACGCCCGATTTCCCGATGGGCGGCACAAGCATCTCCCCCAACTCCTTCAGCGAAGCGTCCGGATGAGCCAACCGCAGCAATGCTATATCCGCCAACCCTTCAGGCAATGTCTCCACATCCCTGTGTTCCATTAGATAACGGATATCTTCCATTTGCCTAACTGCCGCGCCTACCGTCTTGTTGATATTTGCGGCTTCACAGTTTACCTTGCGGTTCACCGTATTTCTCATATCACGGATGATCCTGATATTCTCCAGATTCATCAGTGAAACATGTGCTCCCATGATGTTGAGCATATCGACGATCTGTGCTCCCTCTTTAATATACACGATAAAATATTTTTTACGCTGTACAATTTTGGCATCCGGGCCAAAGGCATGTATCAGCGCGCCAAGCTGCCGCGCACGCTCCTGCGAGGTACACGCGATCTCAAAATGATATGACCGCTCTGGATTGCTGATCGAACCGGAAGCCAGGAATGCGCCCCGGATGAAAGCTCTCCTGCAGCATGACTTTTGTACCAGAAGCTGATTTGCCGGCGAAACCTGCTCTGCGACTTCTCCCTCCTCATCAAGAAGCTTCAGCGCACGGAGAATGTTCTTCACACTCTCATGGTCTCTGACCAGCAGCGTGTATATCTGGGTGCCATTTTTTCCGCCTTTATGTAAACGCACAGAAACACCACTACATATATTAAATGTTTTTTGCAATAATGTAAAGCATTTTCTTGCTACACTGATATTTTCCGTGTGAAATTTCAGGCTCCAGCGCCCGGACGCCGAGATGCAGACTGATCCGCACATGCCTGTAATCGCCGCCAGCTCGGCGAGTTGACAGTGCCTTGCCTCCGGAATCAGGCGTGACAGCTCCTCCTTAACTTCTCCTGAAAATGACATGTTTGCCTCCGCTTTCCTCAAGTCCGAACACCGAGTGCATCGCCGTATGGGCGTCCTGCGGTTCTTCGGTACATGTCCTGCCCTGTACAGCTGCGTCCTGCGGTTCTTCGGTACATGTCCTGCCCTGTACAGCTGCGTCCCGCGGTTCTTCGGTACACATCCTACCCTGTACAGCTGTGTCCCGCAGTTTTTCGGTACACATCCTGCCCTGTACAGCTGCTTGTTTGTATAGATCATGATCCGGGGCTCAGCCCCGCATATCCCGGTGCTCCAGTTTGAACCCATATTCGGAATGGCTGCTCAATCTCTGATAGAGCTGTTCCGCGATCGTCACGGAGCGGTGCTGTCCGCCTGTACAGCCAATGCCAATCACCAGCTGATTCTTGCCCTCATCCACATAATATGGCAGGGAAAATTCAATCAGATCCACAAGCTTTTCCAAAAACTGCCCAGCTGTCCCGGTCCGCATTACATAGTCTTGCACCTCTGGATCCTTCCCCGTCTTTGATTTTAGCTCCTCCACATAGTACGGATTCGGCAGGAAACGCACATCAAACACCAGATCAGAATCCGTCGGAATCCCGTATTTGAAACCAAAGGACAAGATCGTGACATAGATATTGCGATAATCCTCGCTGTCCACAAAAATCCTTTCCATCTCGCCGTGCAGCTCTCTGACCAACAGCGTCGACGTATCGATGATATAATCCGCCTGCCGCTTCAGAAAGGCCAGCTCCTCGCGCTCCTGAGCGATTCCCTCAGCGACCCGCGTGTCCCGGGCCATCGGATGGCTGCGCCGCGTCTCCTTGTAACGCCGCAGCAACACGGTATCGCTCGCGTCGAGAAATAAAATCTCGTAAGAGATCCCCTGCCCGGACAAATGCTCCAGCACGGTCTCTACCGCTTCTCTCTCGAGTCCCGTGCGGCTGTCGATCCCGAGTGCCACTTTGTCGTGACCACCCTCCTGCATCACGGAGAGCTCCGCGAATTTCTCCACAAGCGGCAGCGGAATATTGTCCGCACAGAAATATCCCTTGTCCTCCAAGATCTTTAATGCAGTTCTCTTTCCGGCCCCGGACAGGCCGGTCACGATCACAAATCTCATCTTATCTCCTGTTTTTCTATTGTTGCTATACTGTATATTTGATTGTGGATCTTCTTCTCCCTGTTAAGAATTTCCCGAGCAGCTTTACCATTCTATCGTTCCAGGCGAAACATTCACTACTCTGTTAAGAATTCCCCGAGCAGCCTTACCCATTCTGTCGTTCCAGGCGAAACATTCACTACTCTGTTAAGAATTCCCCGAGTAGCTTTACCTCGGGCTCCAGCATGATGCCGGAATGTTCCCGCACACGCACGATCACTTTCTGGATCAGCCTGTACACATCCTCCGCCGTCGCCCCACCTTTATTAACGACGAAACCGCAGTGCTTCTCGGACACCTGCGCGTCTCCGACCGAAAATCCTCTCAGACCCGCCTCCATAATCAATTTGCCGGCAAAATTTCCTTCAGGGCGCTTGAAGGTGCTCCCTGCACTCGGCAAATCCAGCGGCTGCTTCGTCACACGCTGCTGCCTCAATTCCTCCATGCGCGCGCCAATCTGCCCCGGATCTCCCTTTTGCAGCTTCAGCTTCGCTCCGAGCACGATCCAGCCCTTCTTTGGAATCACACTATGCCGGTACCCGAACTCCAGCTCCGTCGCCGGAACGGTCTCTACCGTGCCGTCAGCCGTCAGCACCGTGACCTCCTCAATCACGTTCTTCATCTCGCCGCCGTAGGCCCCTGCATTCATCACCACAGCACCGCCGATGGTTCCCGGGATCCCGGACGCGAACTCAAAACCTGTCAGCCCATGCTCGAGCGCCCGCTTCGCTATCACGGAGAGCATCGCACCAGTCTGTACGGTCATAGTGTCCCCCTCGACAGAAATTTCACTTAGATTTTTATACAACTGCAGAATTACCCCACGATAACCGGCGTCGGACACCAGCAGATTGCTGCCGTTGCCAATCACGTAATACGGTGTACCATGCTTTCGGCATATCTGTACAATCTCTACAGCTTCCTCTTTTGTCCGCGGCATCGCAAAGATATCCGCCGAACCCCCGATTCGGAACGTCGTGTGCCTGCTCATGCTCTCATTCGTCAAAATACGGTCTTCGCCCACTGCACGTGTCAACAACTCCGCTATATTCTGCATCTATTTCCCCCTGTTAAAATCGACATTGGACTATTGTATTCGTGTTTAGCGTACATTAACAATCCAGACGCCCGATGGGAATTGTCGATACCACGGCAAACACGTTCTCACTCGATTCGGCAACGCAGCGGTACTAAGCTCAT
>CANQEB010000265.1 GCA_947594085.1 uncultured Lachnospiraceae bacterium
ACCTACATCAGGACCCTGTGCCATGACATCGGAGCTGCGCTTGGCTGTGGAGGCTGCATGAAGGCGCTGCTCAGGACAAAGGCCGGGCCCTTTTTGCTTGAGGATAGTGTGAAGCTGGAGACGGTGGAACACTACCGGGATGAGGGACGGCTGGAAGAATTGATTCGGAGAACCGATTCGGTGTTTACAGAGTTTCCAGCGCTGTTTTTGACAGCGAAGGCGGAGCGGCTCGTGCGAAACGGGAATGCTTTGTCGCAGGAGCTGTTGGAGAGCTGTACGGATTGGCAGGGAGGCTTGTTGGCGGGTCAGAAGATCCGCGTGTACGGTGCCGATCAGACATTCCTTGCCTTGTATGAGTGGAATGAGCAGAGGCGCTGTCTCTGTGCGAAGACGATGTTTCTATGAGAATAGGGGCGTGGCTTTGGCTCGCATAGGGTTGCAAATGAACGATATCGTAACAGAAGGATGACAGATGATAGAAATCTATGACACGACGGAATTCCAGCAGGCAGAACCTTCCGTTGTCACACTGGGCAAGTTTGACGGGCTTCACAGAGGGCATCAGAAGCTTATACGTGAGGTGCTGCGCTTGCAGGACCTGGGCTATTATGGAATTGCTTTCACAATCGCTCCGGAGGAAAGTCCTGCACTGCTTACAGCGAAGGAAAAGCGCGATCTGTTTGAGGCGTCCGGGGTAGACTGCATGATTCGGTGTCCGTATGTTCCGGATATTTTGGGAATGGAACCGGAGACGTTTGTATCGGATGTGCTTGTACGCCAGATGAAGGCGAGATATATTGTGGTTGGAACGGATTTTCGGTTTGGGTATAAGCGGCGTGGCGATGTGACGCTGCTGAGAGCGCTGCAGGGGAAATATGGCTTTCGCCTGCTCGTGTTGGAAAAGGAGCGCCATGAAGGGCGGGAGATCAGCAGCACATATATCAAAGAAGCGCTTGCGGATGCGGATATGGAGTTGGTGAATCATTTACTCGGTTATACCTATCCTGTCACGGGGACCGTGGAGCATGGAAAGCACCTTGGCCGGTGTATCGGGATGCCGACGATTAACCTGGTTCCGGACAAGTGGAAATTGCTTCCGCCGAAAGGCGTGTATTTCAGTGAAGTGCATTCCAGTCGATTCGATTGCCACGGGGTGACGAATGTTGGCTGCAAGCCGACTGTCGGGGGAGCGTCCGTCGGTGTGGAGACCTATCTATACGGAATTCATGAGGATCTATATGGGGAATCGGTAAAGGTGATGTTGAAGCATTTCCGGCGACCGGAGCGGAAGTTCGACTCGATAGAGGAATTGAAAACACAAATGCAGCAGGATACTCAGGCCGGAGAGAAGTATTTTCAGACATCTTTTTTCGGTTGACGGAAAAGCGTTCTTATGTTATATTGTTTGAGTGTGAAATTTAGCCGTTGCCCAGAAGCTGGACGCTCCGACCGCTTTCCTGGCAACAGGCGATCAAAAAACAGGAGGAGAAATCATGATCTCAAAAGAGAAAAAGACAGCAATCATCAATGAGTATGCCAGAAAACCTGGCGATACTGGCTCACCGGAGGTGCAGATCGCAGTGCTTACAGCCCGCATTCAGGAGCTGACAGAGCATCTTCAGACACATCCGAAGGATCATCATTCCAGAAGAGGACTTCTGAAAATGGTTGGTCAGAGACGTGGACTGCTCGCATACCTTAAGAAGACGAATCTTGAAGGTTACCGTGAGCTGATCGCGAAGCTTGGTATCAGAAAATAAAACGAAAACAGGGCTGTCGCAAAATATACCTTTTGGTGACAGCCTTCGTTTTGTGCGAAGGAAAAACGAAAAACAATTTGCACGAGGGACGGGGTCTGCAGGGGGAAAGCCGAGACCACTGAAAAGAAGATTTGTGGTGGAATAGCCTTTGAAATCTTTTTTTCAGTAGTTTCGGAGCTCTTGCAGATACCTTGTTCTGATGCGGACAACATTCAAAAAAGGAGAAGAGAGCATGTATAAGAGTTTTTCAATGGAGCTTGCGGGCAGAACGCTCACAGTGGACGTAGGACGCGTGGGTGCGCAGGCAAATGGCTGTGCGTTTATGCACTACGGGGACACGATGGTACTTTCCACCGCGACGGCATCAGAAAAGCCGCGCGACGGGATTGATTTCTTCCCGCTCAGCGTGGAGTACGAGGAAAAATTCTACTCGGTAGGCAAGATTCCGGGAGGGTTCAACAAGAGAGAGGGCAAGCCGTCTGAGAACGCGATTCTCACATCCCGCGTGATCGATCGACCGATGCGCCCGCTGTTCCCGAAGGATTACAGAAATGATGTGACGCTGAACAATATGGTTATGTCTGTGGATCCGGAGTGCCGTCCGGAGCTTGTGGCAATGCTCGGTGCGGCGATCGCGACAGCGATTTCCGATATCCCGTTTGATGGCCCGTGCGCGATGACCCAGATGGGCATGGTGAACGGAGAGCTGATTGTCAACCCATCACAGACACAGTGGGATGAGGGTGATCTTCAGCTTACGGTTGCTTCCACGGGTGAGAAGGTCATCATGATTGAGGCCGGCGCGAACGAGATCAAGGACGAGGTAATGATCGACGCGATTTATAAGTGCCACGACATTAACCTGACGATCATCGATTTTATCAACAAGATGGTAGCTGAGGTTGGCAAGCCGAAACACACATACGAGAGCTGCGCGATCCCGGAGGAGCTGTTTGAGGCAATGAAGAAGATCGTGCCGCCGGAGGAGATGGAGGTTGCCGTCTTCACGGATGTGAAGCAGCAGCGCGAGGAGAATATTCGCCAGATCTCTGCGAAGCTTGAGGAGGCGTTTGCGGACAAGGAAGAGTGGCTTGGCCTTTTGGGTGAGGCGCTGTATCAGTATCAGAAGAAGACGGTTCGCAAGATGATTCTGAAGGATCACAAGCGCCCGGACGGCCGCGCGATCACGCAGATTCGCCCGCTGGCAGCAGAGGTTGACATCATCCCGAGAGTACATGGTTCCGCGATGTTCACACGCGGACAGACGCAGATCTGCACTGTGACGACGCTTGCGCCGCTCTCCGAGATGCAGAAGGTAGACGGTCTGGACGACAACATCACGAACAAGAGATATATGCACCATTACAATTTCCCGTCCTATTCTGTGGGTGAGACGAAGGTCAGCCGCGGACCGGGACGCCGCGAGATCGGCCATGGGGCGCTCGCAGAGAAGGCACTTGTTCCGGTGCTTCCGAGTGCGGAAGAGTTCCCGTACGCGATCCGCACAGTATCCGAGACCTTTGAGTCGAACGGCTCGACCTCCCAGGCAAGCATCTGTGCGTCCACGATGTCGCTGATGGCAGCTGGCGAATGTGCGTGATCGCGCGG
>CANQEB010000266.1 GCA_947594085.1 uncultured Lachnospiraceae bacterium
GTCAATGCCGGATTCAGTGGATCTAAGTCCGGTCAGCGGATGAAGGAGCTTGAGGGCGAGGGCGGTGTAGACATGCTGCTTGCCAATTTTGTGTATGACAAGGCGGGTGCTCTGCACAAAAAGCTGATGCGGTTTAAGAATGTATTCCCGAGAGAAGCAGTTTTCTCGTGGGATGAGATGCGCCACATGCGGATCACGCAATATATTTTGATGCACAACATTTTCTACCGCACCGATGTGCTGCGACAGTGCAGGCTTGAGCTTCCGAAGCACACGTTCTATGTGGATAATATTTTTGCATTCCAGCCGCTTCCTTACGTGAAACGCCTCTACTACATGGATATCAATCTCTACCATTATTTTATCGGGAGAGAGGATCAGTCGGTCAACGAGTCCATCATGATTGGACGGATCGACCAGCAGATTCGCGTCAACAAGATCATGATCGACGAGATGGCGGCGCAAGATTTTTCGGACAAGAGCGCGCGCCTGAAGCGCTATATGACGATCTATTTGAAGAATGTCACGACGGTGACCTCGATCATGCTGATCATCTCCGGCACGGCCGAGGCGCTGGAGAAGAAAAAAGACGTCTGGGCATATCTGAAAGAGAAAGACCGCCAGCTGTACCGGACGATCCGCTGGGGGCTGTTCGGCATAGTGATGAACCTGCCGGGGAGAGTCGGACGAAAGATTTCCGTACTCCTGTACAAGCTTGCCCAGAAGATTGTCGGGTTCAACTGACGACAGAAGCTGCCAGAGACGATTTTGCCCGAGGCGGATTCTGTTGTGTTTCAGCGTAAATGTGTAGGAAAGGAATATTTTATGGATTTTCTGCGTTTTCTCGAAGGTATCCGGACACCTGTGCTGACACAGTTTATGTCCGTGGTTACATATTTCGGCTCGGAGCTTTTTTTCCTCGCCTTTGCCGTGATCGTATTCTGGTGTGTCAGCAAACGGGGCGGATATTACATTCTGCTGGTCGGTTTTCTCGGGACGGCCTGCAATCAGTTCATGAAGATCTGGTTTCGGATCCCGCGGCCGTGGGTGCTCGATCCGGAGTTTCATGTGGTCGAGAGCGCAAGGGCGGGCGCCGGTGGTTACTCCTTCCCGTCCGGGCATACGCAGAGCATCGTGGGGACGATGGCCTGTGTCCTGGTGCTGTGCGCGGCCTGGAGGAGAGGCCAAAGCGGTGCTGACAGGAGCAGTGATTTGGCGGAGGATACGCGCAGGCCGTACGCTGCCGTCGACGGAAGAAACGGCAGCTGTGTCTGGCTGCATGGAAAGAAAAAATGGATCCAGGCGGGAGCGATCGTGCTGATGCTTCTCGTGCCGTTCTCGCGAATGTATCTGGGCTGCCACACGCCGCTGGACGTGGGTGTGGCGTTTGCATTGGCGCTTGTTCTGGCCGTCTGTTTCCGGGGTGTGGCGTGCGAGGACGCGCGCGGCGAGCGCATGTTGTGGGGACTTTTGACAGTGTCCCTTTTGGTCAGCGCGGTGTACCTTGCGTTCGTGGCGCTGTATCGTTTCCCGGCGGACGTCGACGCGCGCAATCTCGCTGAGGCGACGAAGAATGCGTATCTTTTATTCGGCTGTTTTTTGGGAATTATCCTAGTGAAGGTGCTGGACGACCGCTATATCCGCTTTCAGGTGGAGGCGGTCTGGTGGGCGCAGATCCTCAAGATCGTACTGGGGACGGCTGTCCTGCTGGCGATCCGCATGGGACTCAAAGTCCCACTCGGCGCGGTTTTGCCGGAGCACGTGTCGACGGCGGTCCGCTATTTCCTGATGGTGGTGTTCGCGGGCGCGGTGTGGCCGCTCACCTTCGGCTGGTTCGCGCGGCTGGGGAAGAACCCTGGCTGAACTTGTGACGGTTTGCCGCGTCAGGAAGCGGCGGCGATTATTGTGCAAATAGAAAGGTGTAGAGTCTTGACGTCCGGATAAGACTTCGCACCTTTGTGTTGTTTTTTGAGTTTCTCTGTGTTATGATGTGATATCAATGGAAAAAATATTGAAAAGAATATGATACATGCCGTCCGGGTCAGAAAACATTCAGTCAGAGCTCGTGTGAGAGACTCGTACGGTGCAGGAGGAGAGAGATGGAAATGGAGAGAGAAGCCGGGACAGAGGCGAAAAAAGAGGCTGAAAAGGAAGTCGTATCGAAGAATTTTATCGAGCAGATCATTGAGAAGGATCTGGCGGAGGGACACTGCACGACTGTGTGTACGCGTTTCCCGCCTGAGCCGAATGGCTACCTGCATATCGGACATGCGAAGTCGATCCTTTTGAATTATGGTTTGGCAAAGAAATACGGCGGAAAGTTTAATCTGCGCTTCGATGACACGAACCCGACGAAGGAGAAGACCGAGTTTGTGGACTCGATCAAGGCGGATGTGGAATGGCTCGGAGCGGACTGGGAGGACAGGCTGTTCTTTGCCTCCGATTATTTTGATCAGATGTATGAGGCGGCAGTCAAGCTGATCAAAAAGGGCAAAGCGTTTGTCTGCGATCTCTCTGCGGACGAGATCCGCGCGTACCGCGGCACGCTGACCGAGCCGGGAAAGGAGAGTCCATACCGGAACCGCAGCATCGAGGAGAATCTGGAGCTTTTTGAGAATATGAAGAACGGCGTCTACGAGGACGGCAGCAAGGTGCTGCGTGCGAAGATTGACATGGCATCGCCGAACATCAACATGCGCGACCCGGTCATCTACCGTGTGGCGCACATGAGCCACCACAACACCGGTGACAAGTGGTGCATCTACCCGATGTATGATTTCGCGCATCCGATCGAGGACGCGATCGAGGGCGTTACGCACTCAATATGCACGCTGGAGTTCGAGGATCACCGGCCGCTGTACGACTGGGTGGTGCGCGAGCTGGAGTACGAGCAGCCACCGAAGCAGATCGAGTTCGCGAAGCTGTATCTGACGAATGTTGTAACGGGCAAGCGCTACATCAAGAAGCTGGTGGAGGATGGTATCGTGGACGGCTGGGACGATCCGCGGCTCGTCTCGATCGCTGCGCTGCGCCGTCGCGGTTTTACGCCGGAATCGATCCAGAAATTTGTGGAGCTCTGCGGCATCAGCAAGAGTAACAGCTCGGTGGATTACGCGATGCTCGAGTACTGTATCCGTGAGGATCTGAAGCTGAAGCGGCCGCGCATGATGGCGGTGCTCGATCCGGTGAAGCTGATCATCGACAATTATCCGGAGGATCAGATTGAGTACCTCGACGTGGAGATGAATTTGGAGAACCCGGAACTTGGCATGCGCAAGGTGCCGTTCGGGCGGGAGCTCTATATCGACCGTGAGGATTTCATGGAGGAGCCGCCGAAGAAATATTTC
>CANQEB010000267.1 GCA_947594085.1 uncultured Lachnospiraceae bacterium
CCCATTCTTTCTTTTCAATAGTATTGCTTTTTTACAGCATAATAAAATCGAGACCTCCTGAGAAGTCTCGATTGGTTTATCAGTTCATACAAAAAGTTATAACTGGACCTGATACCTCTTTCATATTACTGCTTTGACCGCATCCAGAAATCGTTTCACCATATCGGAGGGCTCTGTCGCGTACAACACGCCGAACGGAATACAGTGATCCCACTCCACCGGGATCACCTTCAGCATCGGATGTACGCAGTTCCAGCTTTGAATGACCAGAAGTACATTCTTCTCCCGCTCGCAGCGGTTGAAGATATTCATATCGTAAAAATCAAAATCCACGATATGGACCTGTCGATGGTATTCAATCAGCTCGTCCCGCAGCACGTCCACATAATGGCTCCAGCCGCGGTGCATCAGCAGCAAGTCTTCCCCGTACAGATCCTGTATTGTCAATTTCTCCCTGCTTGCCAGCGGATGGTAGATGGAGACTGCGCAGCACAGCGGCTCCTTTGCGATCTCCAGCCCGGCGCAGCCGCGCACATCCAGAAGGGTGTCGTCGAAAATACCGGTCACCACGTCAATGTTCTGCCCCAGATTTTTAAGGATCTCCCGCGCATTCTCCGGCGTGTTCTCAAAGGGAACGAGCTGGAAGCTGATATCCGAACAATGTTCATGGATCTTGGGCCAGAGGTCCGTGAGTATCTGGGCGGGCGTCATGGGAGACGTTCCAATGCGGATGAGTGAATTCTTCTCCGACATGGCGCTTCTGGCCCGCTGCACCGCCTCCCGGCAATAGCTGACAATATATTTTGCGTCCGTGTAGAAGGACTCTCCCGCCCTCGTCAGCTTCAATCCCCGGTGCGTCCGTTCAAAAAGCGGCACACCCACCTCATTTTCCAGCAGGTTGATCTGCTTGATGATGGCGGTGGATGTGATATACAGTTCCTCCGCGGCCTTGTTGAAGCTGCCCGCCTCCACGATGCGGATAAATGTCTCAAGATGGGTATTATTCATTCTGCCCGCTCACCTCTCTTCCGAAAAATCCAACGTCAATCATTTAATTAATTTTAACAGCTGTTCTTTGTCTGCGTCAGGCAGAATGGTCTTCAAATGGGAAATGATACGTTCCCTTGACTCTTCCGGTTCCCTGCGGTATGCCGAAGTCACAAAATCATAGCCGAACTGAGCTTCCGGCGTGGAGTATTTCGCTACGCCCCAACCGTAAACCTGTCCGTACTTATCTTTCATGTAGACGAAGTCGGCGATGTTGATATAAGTCTGCATCTGAAGCCGGGTGATGACCGTGTCGAAGCCCTTGTTTCCGCCCTTGCGGTAATTGCAGAGCTTTTTCAGCTCCTTTGACAAAAGCGCGCCGTTTTGGAGAACGGTGTCAAAAACGCCTTTGTCTTTATAAGAGGCGAGATCGTCGTCAAAACGTGCGTCGAAGTCATAGCCGTCCCTTCGGTAGTTGGCAAAGTCGGGGAACCACTCCCGGCTGACGAACCCCGCTTTATTTCTGAAAAACTTCCCGTAGACACAGCGGCCGCTTCTCGCGGCAGGACCTTTCCACTCCCACGGGCCGTCCACGTCGTCGGAAAACCATAATTCTCGCGGACAACATTCTTCGACTGAAAATCCTGGGATGGGATTTGCGAAAAAGGGAAGGAAACCTACGTTTTCTACGAGCTGTATCATATCGTCCGCGGATCGGATCTGAAGCAAAAGTGTACTCATTTTATCGCCTCGCTTTATCGTTCTGATACCTGTCCATGACTGCCGGGACAGATCATCAGCCGACATTTTCTTCCGTCTGTTTTTGATGCCCTATTGTAACATAAAAAATACCAAGAAACAATGCGCACAGACACCAGATGACCGGCTCCGTCATCGCCACGCCCAAATATCCAATGGCGGGTACCAGTACAGCTGCGGAGATGATTTTTACCACCAGTTCGATCGTACTGGAGAGCACCGGCAGCACTTTATGTCCCATAGCCTGCATGGAGTAACGCAGGATAAACAGCGCGCCCAACGGGAAGAAACAGGCGGTACTCAAGCGCAGATTAAGGAGGGCATTTTCAATGATTTCTTTATTTTTGGTTGCCGTCAAAAGTACGATCAACGGCTTGCCCAGCGTCCAGCAGACAAGAATCGAGAAAACCGACCACGCAAGCTCCACCAGGAGCATTTTTCTGTTTGCCTCCACGATACGATGATATTTTTTTGCCCCGTAATTTTGCCCAACGAAGGTACTGGTGGCGCTTGAAAGGGTGGACATAGGGATCATCAGCATCTCATAGACCCGGCGGGCGGCGGTATGCGCGGTGATAATATTTGTGCTCAGGGCATTGATCGATCGCTGCAGGATTACAGAGCCCAGCGAGAAAACACATTGCATCAGCGCCATGGAAAATCCCGTGGAAAACATTTCAGAGGATAGCTCTCTGTTGGTTTTCCAGTCCGACGAACGCGGCAGGTATTCTTTGTAATTTCTGAATATGTATCCCATGCAGAGAAGAGCCGAAACAGCCTGTGCGATCACCGTGGCAAGGGCGGCGCCGGCAATACCCGTGTGGAGCAGAACCACAAACACCGTGTCTAACGCCAGATTCAGGAGACTTGAAAGGATAAGAAAATACAATGGCGTCCGGCTGTTGCCTATTGCCCGCAGAAATCCGGCGCAGCCGTTGTAGGCGATCGTAGTGAGCATTCCGCCGAGAATAATAACAATATAAAGATACGATTGGTCAAATACTTCCTCCGGCGTCAGAAGAAGCCACATCATGGGCTTCAGGAATGCTACGGAAACGACTGTCAACAGGATGCCTATTCCAAGGTTCAGCTTTATCATGGTTGCCGCGCCGCTGCGGAAATCCTCCCTGTTCCCGCTCCCGAAAATTCGGGACAGGATTATGCAGTACCCGTTGTTAAGCCCCCAGGCCAGGTTCATGAGCAAAGAGTAAAGCACGCTTGTCGCCCCGATCGCCGCGATCGCCCCGTCTCCAAGGAAATGTCCGGCGATCATGGTATCCACGAGGTTGTAAACCTGTTGGAAGACATTGCCGATAAAAAGAGGCACCGCAAAAGTTATGATGATACGGACGGGGTTCCCCTCCGTCATATTTGTGATCTTTGATGCAGTATGGTTCATATGGATCTCCCTCCTAAAGCTATTTGCTTTATTGGGATGATACCATAATAGTGCAGGGCATTATTGCATATTCATTCGTTTTATGGCATATTCGTATTCAAAAAGGAAGCTTCAATAATCTGTCTTAACAGAATACTCCGCCCAGGCTTCTACTTCCTTCAGCCTCGATTCAAGCGTTGACCTGACCGC
>CANQEB010000268.1 GCA_947594085.1 uncultured Lachnospiraceae bacterium
TTTGCAGACCGTCAAGCCTCTGCACCGTCCATACCGGCATATCCTCTGAAGATAGTCCGCGGTACAGCCGCCGCTGCAGCATCGCGCACAGCTCGTCCTCCGTCAGCTCTCCCTGAACCAGACAGAACACTTCTCTCGTATTTTCAAGTATCGTACTCAGAAAAATGTATTCCGGATACAGCTCTCTCATCCGCTCCAGCCGTTCCTCCAGCGCCTCAAAATAGGCGGTATCGACATCCTCCAGGCAGCCTGCCACCAGAAAAAATGTCCCCGTCTCCGAAAGCGAGGCCTCCTTCTTCAGAGCTTCATAGTCGCGCTGCGTGCCCGTCCGGATCCCCAGGATCAGCTCCCGCAGCAGCCCTTCCGTGCTCTGCGCGGTGATCTGTGTCTCTTCTGATATTTTTGCCTGAATCTTGTCGAGCAGCGAAGTAACATCCTCCGGCGCAAGCGGCTTCAAAAGATAATCATCCACGCCATAGCGCAGGGCCTTCTGTGCATACTCAAATTCCGAATAACCGCTCAGGACAATGAAATGGCAGCGAATCCCGAGCCGTTTTACCTCTGCGAGCATCTCGAGCCCTCCCATTACAGGCATCCGGATATCTGATATGACGAGCTCCGGGCGGAGGCTGCGGATCAGCTCCAACCCTTCCTTCCCATTTTTGGCCTCTCCGACGACCGTGTGTGCCGTGTGGTCCGATATGAGCCTTGACATTCCTGTCCTGATCTTCACCTCATCCTCCACGATCAGTATCCTCATTGCTCCCCCTCCTTTGGCAATGGCAGACGCAGTGTAATCACGGTGCCCAGCTCGGGAATGCTGCTCATATTCCAGGATGCCTCGTCACCGTAGTACATATGCATGCGCGAGAAAGCATTGTGCAATCCGATCCCGCGACCGTCGTCCTTGATCGCGCGCTCCCTGTCATTGTAGTCCGCCAGTTTCTCCGGTGCCATCCCTTTTCCGTTGTCCTCTATGATAATGGCAATACCTTTCTCGTCTTCCGTGAGCGAAATGTCAACTCTCAGCAGTCCGCCGCTCTCCATCTCCCTGAAGCCGTGCAGAATCGCGTTTTCCACAAACGGCTGCAAAAGCAGCTTGTGAACTTTTATATTGTATACCCTCTCATCCACATTGATCTCGCAGGAGAAGGCATCGTTGAAGCGCATCTTCTGTAGGCTGACATACTTCTTCAGCCAGTCGGCGATCTCCCGGATCGTCGCCATCTGGTTGCTCTTATTCACGCTATAGCGGAGAATGACACCGAGATTGCGGATCATCTCACTGATCTCATACTCGCCCTTCTCGATCGCCATCCAGTTGATAGAGTCGAGTGTATTGTACAGAAAATGTGGGTTGATCTGTGCCTCCAATGCCTGGATCTCCGCATTTTTCTGCTGCTCCTTGGCGTCCCCGACCTCCTCGATCAGCTGTCTCACCTTCACGGTCATATCATTGAAGTTGTCCGCGATCGTACCGATCTCATCGAAGGAACGCACCGGCACCACAACGTCCAGATTGCCTTTCTGTACCTGTTGCATGCCGGACACCACCGACTTCACGGATGCATCCATCGTGCGCACCGTGTAAATGATCAGCGCGGATGCAAACAGTATGGCAAGTACCGTGATCGCCACAAGAATCTGCTGAGTCCGCGCCACGTCCTTCAACATGTAATCCCCGTCGTAAGCGTTGCAGAAAATCCAGCCGGTCACTTCGTCCTCGTACTGGTTGATGTTAATATTTTTCTTCCGAAGATAGCCGGAAACCTGTACAAAATCCTCGATGCTCAGATCCGGATTCATCGTGATTCCCGCAAAATCCGGATCCGGATAGGCGATGACCTTCCTCTTATCATTGATAATGAAATTGATGCTCTGCTCATTCAGCCCATGATTTCCGCAGATGTTTCCCAGCACGCCCGCATCAATCGTCATCGTGACCGTCGCAATGCTCCCCTGCTCCAGATGGTCAAAGTCAAACATCCGCTTGGAAATGTGAAAGAATCGCCCTTGATTCTCCCCTTCGTAGCGCATCGTGTCGGTGACCACCATACCGGGCGCATCGAGTGATTCCAGATACGGTGGTGTCTGTCTCAGATCATGATAGTCCTGCCATATCGTGTTCAGAGAGGAATCCGCGTAGAAGTCATAGATCACCGAAGGCCCATCCGGACAGACAATGCTCAGACAGCGAATCCCTGTCTCGTTACTGCTATACTGCTTCAGACGATTGACAATCTGATTGTAGGCGACCGCCTTTCTGCTATCCTTGTCATCCTCAAGCTTGCGCAGATTCTCGATCACCTGTTCGTCCCGGTAAATCTGATATACCTGGTTCATGTAGATTTGCAGGTTCAAGTCCACGCGCTCCGCGATCTGGGTGAGACTGTTCACCATCAGCTCATCAATCTTCTCCGTCATCTGGTTGCGGTTTACCTGGAAGGCCACGATCTGAACAAACAAAATCGGAATGATTGAGACAAGCGCAAACACCACCAGAAGCTTGCGTCCCAGTTTCCAGCTGTTGTATTTCGCCAGTATCCTCTTCACGGCTGCATCCCTTCCTCAAATATATGATCCGCGGCATTTTCCTCTTCGGCATATAATAATCCTATTGTAATCTTATTATAACGTGTATCCTGCAAAATGATATTCCAAAATATTAATTTGGGTGGAAATTTTTAAACCAAAAAGAGTTGCCTTCAAAATACATATCGGAACACACAAGCGAATTGTGGCATTCCCTTTCGTATCTTGAGGCAACTCTCTCTTACATCTAACTCTCTCTAATGTCTAGCTTTCTCTGACGTCTAGCCATCTCTGGCGTTTAACTTTCTCTGGCGTCTAACTCTCTCTGACGTCTAACTCTCTCTGATGTCTAATTCTCTCTAACGTCTAACTCTCTCTGATGTCTAATTCTCTCTAACGTCTAATATTTCTAGCGCTCCACCAGAAGCGACTCACCCGTCATTTCCTTCGGCTGCTCCATCCCCATGAGTTGAATCAGCGTCGGCACAATATCCGCAAGCCGGCCGCCCTCTCTCAGGCCGTACTTCTCGTCGCAGTTCACGAGGATAAACGGCACCTGGTTCGTCGTGTGCGCTGTGAACGGCTCGCCGGTCTCGTAGTCGATGAGCTGCTCCGCGTTGCCGTGGTCCGCGCAGATGAACATCTGGCCGTTCACCGATTTGACCGCCTCGACCACCTTGCCCACGCACTCGTCGACCGCCTCGATAGCCTTGACCGCCGCCTCCAAGACACCAGTGTGACCCACCATGTCCGGGTTCGCGAAATTCGTGATAACCACATCGTACGTTCCGGACG